>CALVRY010000088.1 GCA_944358755.1 uncultured Bacilli bacterium | reverse complement strand
AGAAGATTTAAAAGACAAGTCAATAAGGCTGGAACTATCCAAGAATGCAGAAAAAGAGAATGTTTCTTAAAGAAAAACCTTAAGAGAAAACTTAAGAGTGAAAACGCTAGAAAAAAATATAGATAAAAATTAAATTTTTTTAACAAAATTGAAATTGAACTCCTTCGTAGTATATGAAAGGAGTTTTTTTATATGAAATACTTTGTCAAACAGATTGGCGAAAAAGATTGTTCGTTTGCATGTTTAAAAATGCTTTTAGCGATTGTCTATCATAATAAAAAGTTTTTGTTGTATCCTCAAAACGATGTAGATAGAACTTATTCACTAGAAGACATTATTAATTATGCAGCAAGAGAAGGAGTTTCTCTTTATGGATTTCGTTTTAAGAAAAAGGAGGACATATTAAAACAAGTTGCTTTACCAGTTTTAACACCTATTAGAAGTGGAAATATGCTTCATATGGTCTTAATTAAAAGGGTTAAAAAGAATAAACTTTTAATTTATGATCCAGCAAAAGAACCTTTATGGGTTGATTATGATGATTTTGCAACAGTTTGGAATGGAGAATGTTTAGAAGTTACAGAAGTAAAAGGCTCATTATTTAAAGAAAAGAAAATAAATTTTGTACCTTTTCCATATAAAATTGTTGTACCTTTGTTTCAGTTATTAAGTTTTGGATTTTTAATCACGGCATTATTTTTTGTAAATGATCATTATTCATTCTTTATACCATTATGCTTTTTACTAGCATTTATTATTTTTGAATTCGTTTATCGAAGTTTGCTTATTAGTGAGATGAAAGCTTTTGATAAAAAAATATTACAAAATTTTAATATTAGAGATGCTAGCAAATTAAGAAGTAAATATATCGAAATGAACAATTTCAAGGTTTTACTCGTTGGAAATCCAATTCAAGTGATTAATTCATTCGTTATTTTAGGTTTTGGAATTGCAATATTAGCTATCAATTCATATTTAAACGTTATTAATTTAGGAATAGTGTTTTTAATAACGATTTTAATGTATTTTATTGAAAAAAGATTTTTCCAATCGACAAAAACAAACATTAATAGTTATGAAAATTCAGTTTTAAATATTAAAGGTTATGATTATGATGATCTAAAAGACAAAATCAATGAATTACATAAGCGAACATATAATTATGTGAATTTCACTAATGTTCAAAAGTTAATTCAGATTTTTTTAATTATTGTAATATGTTTAATTTATTGCGCATTTACCAATAATATAAGCTTGAATTTTTTACTATTCCATACCTTTATGTATTATTACTTAACACAAAATATTGTGAAGTTATTAGATGTAGCATTTTCTTCTAGTGAAAAGTCTTATTACCTATCTTTATACCAATATTACGCGAAAAATTAGACGATAATGCATTATTTTATTAAGATTCATGATATAATAAACGCATGAATCTTGATATATCAATTAACAGTTTAATCGATGTAGATACTTCGCTTTATGAAGCATTATACGAAAAATTAGCAGAGAAAACTTTTAATATTTTAAATATTAAAAATGACATAATTTTAAGTGTTACATTTGTTGATAAAGGATACATACACGAACTCAATAAAAATTATCGAGGGATTGATAGACCAACAGATGTAATAAGTTTTGCCTTTTTAGACGATAAAAACGAAATTATTAAAGGCGAAAATATACCTTTAGATCTTGGCGAAATTTATATTTGTTATGAAGTAGCCGATGAAAATCGTAAAAATTATGGAAACTCTATAAAAAGAGAAATATGTTTCTTATTTGTTCATGGATTGTTGCATCTTTTAGGTTATGATCATATGACAAAAGAAGATGAAGAAATTATGTTTCCTCTACAAGAGAAAATATTGGAAGGAGAACTCTAATGAGAAAAGAAGATTTAGTATATCGTGCAATAGAAGCACGAGAAATGTCCTATTCGCCATATTCAAAATTTGCAGTAGGAGCTGCTCTTCTAACTAGTGATGGCGAAGTTTATTTAGGCACAAATATTGAAAATGCAGCTTATGGATTGACAATGTGTGCTGAAAGAAACGCGATTTTTAACGCTTATTGTCATGGTGTAACTCAAGATGATATTGAAGCTTTAGCAATAGTTGCAGATACTGATTTGCCAGTTTCTCCTTGTGGAAGTTGTAGACAAGTTTTAAGCGAACTTTTCCCACACGATAAAGAAATATATTTAGCTAACTTAAAAGGTGATATAAAAGTAGTGAAAATTGAAGATTTATTACCTTATTCATTTGATAGTGACGATTTATGAGAAGCGGATTTGTAACATTAGTTGGTAGATCAAACGTTGGTAAATCTACTATTTTAAATGCGATAATTGGCACAAAAATCTCGATTGTTACGCCAAAAAAACAAACAACAAGAAATTCAATTCAAGGAATTTATAACGATGAAGACTCTCAAATTGTTTTCATCGATACTCCAGGTATTCATAAACCTATAAACGAATTAGGTGAAAGAATGGATAAAGCTAGTTATTCAGCTATTAGAGATTGTGATTTAGCAGTATTAGTGGTTGATGCTGGTCGACAATTTGGTGAGGGAGATCAATTTCTTTTTGATCATTTAAAATTTGATTGTAAATTGATTATCGTTTTCAACAAAATTGATTTAACAAACATCAATTTAATTAATTCATTAAAAGAAAAATACCAAAATCATTATCATCCACTTTGTATAGTTGAAATGAGTGCTATCGAAAAATTTGGAATTGATGATTTAATTAAGAAAATTAAAGAAAATCTTGATGAAGGTCCTCAATATTACGACTTAGAAACAATTACGAATGTCGATATTAAATTTAGAGTACAAGAAATTATCAGAGAAAAAATACTTTATTTATTACAAGAAGAAGTGCCTCATTCAATTGCTGTTCAATGTACTGATATTTTAAGTGATGAAAACCCAATGGAAGTTTACGCAAAGATTATTGTCGAGCGTGATAGTCAAAAAGGTATTGTTATCGGCGCAAAAGGTAAGATGATTAAACGAATTGGCATTGAATCCAGAAAAGATATCGAAAAATTGATTGGTAGACATATAAATCTTAACTTAAATGTCCAAGTAGTAGAAAACTGGCGTAATTCAAGTAGATTTTTAGTAGGTTTCTAGTAGTAAATTAGTAGTTAATGGAAAACTTTAATGGAATAATAATTGCCCAAAATAATTACAAAGATAACAATTTAATTGTAAATTTGTTAACCGAACAAAATATAATAAGTTTTGAAGCATTATCAATTTTTAAGAAAAATAAACAATTTATTAACGATATACAATTACTAAATTTTGGTGAATTTGAACTTTATAAAGGTAAGACTAAGTATTTTAAGCTTAAAAACTGTAATATTAAAGGCTCGCTTTATAAAGAAAGTTTTGAAAATAAGGAAATGCTTTTTCCTTACGAATTCATCAAAGAAATCGTTTTAAAAACACCTCCCGTGGATGATTTTTACAAATTTTTCCGTTTATTATCATTAACTGAGGAAAAAATCATACACAAACAAGTCAATTATTTACCTGAATTAATATTATTTGTTTCTGTTTATTTAAAACTACTAGGATTTTCTATTGCAAATGAGATCGAAAGAATCGCTAACATGATGACTTTTCAATATATAGGAAATGCGGAAAAAGACGTTTTTAATAAAAATTACAAGGAATTTTGTCAAATTTTGGATTATTTATTTAATAAACGCTACATAAGTTGCTATGAGCTTATTTCAAAAATTGAAACTAAGAAATTATTAATTATATTTAAAAACATTACAAAGTTCTTTGAACAAGCAAATGCAGTTAAAATAAATTCATTAAATTTATATTAATACACTCATAGTAGGTTGACAGGTCATAATATTTCTTTGATAATATTTCGCATGAGGTCAAACGATATGGATAATAAATTTGAAAAAGTAGTTACACATTTACAAACAACCGGTTATGTTTTCCAAGGTTCACAAATATATGGTGGACTTTCAAATACATGGGATTATGGCCCATTAGGCAGTGAATTAAAGAACAATTTACAGCAATTATGGTGGAAGAAGTTCGTAACTGAAACATCAACTAACGTTGGAATTGATGCTGCAATTTTAATGAACCCAAGAGTATGGGAAGCAACAGGACACGTTACAACATTTAATGATCCATTAATTGATTGTAAAGAATGTCATGGTAGATTTAGAGCAGATGATTTAATTAAAGATCAATTCCCAGATGTTGATGTTAACGGAATGAATTTAGAGCAACTTGCCGATTTTATCAAAACACACGCAGTTAAGTGTCCACAATGCGGCAAAAGCAATTTCACCGATGTCAGACAATTTAATATGATGTTTAAAACACATATCGGCGTAACTGATGATTC
>CALVRY010000087.1 GCA_944358755.1 uncultured Bacilli bacterium | reverse complement strand
GAAATTAAGAAAAAACTTGAAAATTACATTTATCCAATTCTTGAAGAAAGATTAATTTTAATTTTGCAAAATAATGAAAAAATTGCAATCGAAGCACCTACACTTTTTAAAGCACATATAGAATATATGTTCAAAAAAATCATCGTTATTAAAATTAGCGATGAACAACAAATTAAAAATTTAAAGAATAGAAATGATAATATTCAATCATCAAAATCATTAAATAAAGATTACTCTTATATTCATTCGCCTAAAGTAAAATTTATTGAAGCAACTGGCGATTTTGATACTTTATATAGACAAGTTGATCGTGTTTTAGAAAATTAATAGATTGGTAAATTTCCACAATTTGTTTCTTCACCAATTGTGCTTTTTAGTAATTCAAGAATCTTTTTAGCCATCAAATCTGGATAACCTTTTTTAAAATTATATAAATAAGTTAATTCATTCAACGAGAAATCACTTGTAAAAATGGTCATTTTCTTTTTTGCTGCTCTATTCATAAGAATAGGATAAATTATTCCATCACGAATGAGTTCGTTTTTATACTCATTTCCAAAATTATCAATTACTAAATAATCAATATTTGAATAAGCATCGATTAATTCATTAAAATCAGTTTTGTTTTTGAAATATAAATCATTGAGTTCTTTTACTCTTAATGGAAAATCAATAAAAGCGTACCTTATCTTTTCATTATCTTTATTTTTTTCGTAATACCAATTTAAAAAAGCAAGCGCGGCATAACTTCTACCACTTCTTAAGGTACCACTCAAATAAGCCCACTTATTCGATTTATAATTTCTTCCTAAACTACTTTTAATTCTTTTGATTACATTATTAAATGAAGCATCGTGTGGTAAATCACCAAAATCTGCATAAAAGAATTTGGAAATATAATCTATGTAATCTTGATATGGCTTTAATGGTTCGTAACTTCTTTCAATAATGTTTCTGTTTCTTACCAAAACCAATCTTGATGTCATATTATTTTTTAAACAATCTTCATAAGTTTTAATTTCTTCTGCTTTATGCATATCAGCTAAATACTCTTTAAACTTTGTTACGTTGTTTTTGATTTCTAAATCAGTCCATCCTTCTTCCTTTACACGTGAAAAGAATTTATCATTTTGAATTTCATTATAAAGTGTATTTGAATACTCCTTTAAGTCGTTATTTGATATTTTTATATTCATTTTCACTTTTTCCATGGGATTTTTCCTCATTATTCTTCAAAAATTTTGTAATCATCAGATTCATCATCATCTAAATTATTTGTAGAAATTTCTGCATTTTCAATTTTCTCAAAATTAGTTTTCACGAAATCGGATTTGTTTTCACGCTTTGATGGATTAAGTAAATTCAAACAATCTAAAGTATTTTTGCAACCTTTTCTGATTAATGTTGTTGCGATTTTTAAAACATAATTTTTGGATAATTCGCCGTTTTTAGTTCTTAAAACATAATCTAAAAGTGCATTGATAATTCCATTTGAAAACCCCATTTCAAAACTGAGTTCTTCAATTAAATTCTTGTCGGCATCGCTTGGCTCAACATCGTTTTGTTTAGACATCAAGAATTTGCGAGGTGAAATTGACTCATACATATTAACAAGGTTTGCAACGTCACTTGTCGAGTTAATAAATGTTTTGCTCTCAGTTTTGTTTTTAGAAATTTTGTAACTTCTAACATATGTTTTTGCGTTTCTTTTGAGTTTATTTCGATCAATTTTATTTCCAATCGGTTCTTCAGGAATAAAACAATCAGCAACTAATCCACCAACATCTTTTTCTTTCATTCCATATAAAGTTGCAACTTTATGAATAAAATCAATTTCATCCTCTGTTAATGAATTTATCTTAATTTGTGTATTTTTCTTTAAATAATTGAGTAATTTTACATCACTAAAGCTATCTTTAATCGTGTTTTTATTTAAACCAACCAAATCTTCTTTTTGATCTATTTCAGCGAAATTTGAATTAAAATCAATTACAAATGTGTCATTAATTTTGGCTGAAACATCGTTATAACCTTTTGTATTGATTGAAACGTTATATTTTTCAAGAATCTTTTTTGTTCTTTCTTCGCCACAATTTTGAATAAATAAACCTTTTAATACTAAATTAGTGAAAAATGCCTTTGGTGTATATGCGTCGTTTACAATTAACAAAAATTTATTCTCTTTTTTGTTTTCATAAAACGAAAATAAACCAATGCTCTCCAAAGTTTTTTTAGCCAATATAAAGCTTTGCATTTCCATTTTGGAAACTTGTATCAAATCGCCAAGTTTACCATTAAATTCGTTATTTTTTACATTATTCATTAAGAATAAATACAAAAATGTTGCTTCATTTCCAATAAGAGGCAAATAAAGGTCGAAAATAAATTCAACGCTTTCAAAAGGAAGCAATCCTCTCTTTATAACTTTAATTTCATTACTAACATCTAACATCCCTAAAATTATACATTAAAAGTTGAGAAAATTTACTAGAAAATAAATGAAAGAATTGATGAAAATTTTCATAACCATTTACCTATATTTAATATAGTTAAATATAGAAATTACTATCGATTTTAACTATAATATTTTTAAATGTTAGGAGGTTGCCCAATGATTAAAAAAATTGGCATATTAACCAGCGGAGGAGATGCTCCAGGAATGAACGCTGCTCTTGTTGGAGCTATAAGAACCGGATATAAATTAGGAAAAGAAATGTATGTAGTTTATGATGGCTACAAAGGTTTAATCGAAAATAATTTCAAAAAAGTTGATCCACACTTTGCTGAAGATAAAATGGCACATGGTGGAACAGTTATTAAAACTGCTCGTTTACCAGAATTTAAAGAAGAAAAAGTTAGACAAATAGCTGTCGAAAATCTTAAAAAAGAAGGAATTGAAGCTTTAATTGTTGTCGGCGGAGACGGAAGCTATATGGGCGCAAAGAAACTTACCGAAATGGGTATTAATTGTGTTGGTCTTCCAGGAACAATTGATAACGACATTGCAAGTAGCGATTTCACCATTGGATTTGACACTTCTTTAAATAATATTTGCGATGCAATCGATAAAATTGTCGAAACAATGTCTTCTCATCATAGATGTGTCGTTGTTGAAATCATGGGTAACAATTGTCCAGATTTAACAGTTTATGCTGGTATTGCTTGTAATGCTGATTACATGATTACAATCGATAGACCATATAATGAAAAAGATTTAATGGATACTCTTAAAGCAAGAAAAGCAGCATGTCAAGACCACGTTTTAGTTCTTGTTGCTGAAAAAATTCTTGATGTTAACGCTTTAGCTAAAAAAATTGCTGCTGAAACTGGATGGGATGCACGTGCAGATGTCTTAGGTTATATTCAAAGAGGTGGCACTCCTAGCGCAATGGAAAGATTTAATGCCGTAAGAATGGGATCTTATGCAGTTGAATTACTCGATCAAGGAATTGGTGGAGTTTGTGTTGGCCTTGTCGACAACAAATTAAAATATTACGATATTATCGAATCTTTCGATCTTCCTAGAAATAAACACGAAGACTTATATCATACTTTCGATTTAATTAAATAATAAATTAAGGATAAATCTATATGGAAAACGTAAATTTAGAAAAGAAAACTAAGATTGTTTGTACAATCGGACCTGCTAGCGACAACATTGAGATGCTTAGAAAACTTATCGCTAATGGTATGAACATCATGAGAATGAACTTCTCTCATGGAGATTACTCTGAACAACTCGAAAAATTAAAACTCGCTAGAAGCTTAGAAAAAGAAGGCATTTATATCGCAACAATGCTCGATACAAAAGGACCAGAAATTCGTTGCCACGATATGAAAGATGGCAAAATCGAGATTAAAAAAGGCCAAATTACCAGAATTTCAATGAAAAAAGTTCTCGGCACACCTGAAAAAATCTCTGTCACTTTTGAAAAATTATTTGATGATGTCGTTGTTGGTTCTCACATTAAAATCGATGATGGTAAGTTAGATCTCGAAGTCATTGATAAAGATGAAGAAAATAGAGAAATTATTACAAAAGCTTTAAATACTCACGCAATTGGTTCCAAAAAAGGTGTCAATTGTTCCGGCGCTAAGTTAAATTCTCTTGAATTTATCTCCAAAAAAGATGAACAAGATTTAATTTGGGGTTGTGAAAACGGAGTTGATTTTATTAGTGCTTCTTTTGTCCGCTGCGCAAAAGATGTTCAAGATATTAGAGATATTTTGATTGCTCATGGTCATCCAGAAATTAAAATCATCGCTAAAATCGAAAACTATCAAGCGATGGATTGTCTAGAAGAAATTGTCAATGAAAGCGATGGAATCATGGTCGCAAGAGGCGATTTAGGTCTTGAAATTCCTGAAGAGGAAGTTCCTATCGTTCAAAATAAACTCATCAATATGTGCAGAAGAAAAGGCAAACCAGTCATCACTGCTACTCAAATGCTTGACTCAATGATGAAATCTCCTATTCCTACACGTGC
>CALVRY010000086.1 GCA_944358755.1 uncultured Bacilli bacterium | reverse complement strand
ATAATGGTAAAAGAGATTCAAAAATCATTGGCGTTAGTGTAGATGACCCATTTTATAACTGCTATTACGATACAAGCGAGCTTCCAAAACATATTTTCGATGAAATCAAAAATTTCTTTGATGTTTATAAAAAATTGGAAGGATCTGAACTTTTAACTGGCAATGTTGAAGGTGCAGAAAAAGCAAAAGAAGTAATCAAAAGATGCATCAAACTTTATGAAGATGGCAACTTCTAAAGTTTATAGTAGTTTTTATGAGTCATCATTGACTCTTTAATGTGTTCAAATTTTTCAAGGGAGATATCATAATAAATCTTATCTCCTCTTTTTTTATAATAATGAAGTGACCGATAATAAAATAAAATATCTAACATTCTTGCGTAAGCGTCTACTTTTTTCATTTTCAAATTGGTAAATTTATATCCATAATATTGTTTTAAAAATGTAATTTCTTGATCTTTACTTAAATTATTTTCACTGATAAAACTTGCAAGATCAAAAAGAGGTGAATTCATTGATGCATACTCCCAATCAATTAGAACTAAACCATTGAATTTAAATAAAAGATTATGTTTGACAAGGTCGTTATGGCAAAGGCAATATTCTTCCTTTTCATCAAGTTTATTGAATTCATTAATAATTAATTTTTCGTATCTTTGGTCTAAAAACGCTGCAGAATCAACATATTTTTTGTAATAAGTTAATTTTTTGATGATTTCGTAATCTTTTGAAACTTTAATGTTTGAGCCATGAATTTTCTTTAAAAGTTTTGCAACATCTCTAATTTGAGCATCACTTGGAGTTGAAACATAAAAACGAGTATTGTGAACAAACTTAGAAACTTTAATCCCCTTATTTGAATCGAAGTAAACTAGTTTTTCTGATATCTTAAGTGGCTCTATTTTTTTATAAACTTCATCTTCTAATTTATAGTTAATGGTTTCATCATGGTCTTTTTTAGGTAAACGCAAAACATAAGCATCATTTATAAGATAATTTTCATTTGTAATGCCTTCTTTTAATTGAATTTGAGTTCTAACTTCTTTCTTAGTTATCTCTTCAAATAAACGTTTAATTCCATGAATCATAATTACTTAATATTATAAATTTAGGCTCTTTAATGTGCTACAATTTTAGGCATATGATTGGAATTATTTTATATCGCCCTGAAAAACCAGCTAATGTTGGAAATATTATTAGAACTTGCATGGCTAGTGAAACTAAACTCTATATTATTGGTCCTTTAACTTTTTCATTGACTGAAAAAGAATTTAAAAGAGCTGGGATGGACTACATTAAGGAAACAGATTTTAAAATTTACGATAGTTATGAGTCTTTTTTAAAGGATTTTAAGGATAAAAATATCTATTATGTAACACGCTATTCAAATAAACTTTATTCTTCTTTTGATTATTCTAAAGTAGAAGAAGACATCTATTTTATGTTTGGTAGAGAATCAACTGGAATTCCTCATGATGTTTTAAGAGAGCATCTTGATAAGTGCATTCGAATTCCAATGACAATTAGTGCTAGAAGTTTAAATGTTAGTAATAGTGTTGCAATCGTTTTATATGAAGCATTAAGACAAAGAAAATTTTATGGTCTTGCAACTTATGAAACCATTAAGGGAGAAGATTTCTTAGAAAACGAAATTAAAAACGATTAATATTTTCTAAATATTTTTTGAAGTCATAATGGAATGACTTAATAACATAGGATTCGTATTTACTTAAAAGAACAAGGCCGGATTCCTTGCCTTTTTTAACTGTTCTGATTTTAGCTAATATTAATTCAGCATCTTTTTGCTTTGCTAGATAGGTAGCAAACTCTAAGGCAAACTCCAAGGTTTCGTCATCCAATTCACTTTTAAAAATTACAACGTGGTTTGAATGCACATTTTTAAGATGGATAAAATAATCATCTTTTGATGCATATTTAAAAGTCAAGTTATCATTTTGAAGAGAATTTTTACCAAAACCAATTTTTGTACCATTAAATAAAATATAATAAGGTTTTGCAGCGTTTTTTAAAATTTTAGGCTTTTTATATTTGCTTACTTTGATGATTTTTCTATCAATTAATTCATTAATTAATTCTTGATAATCTTCTTCATTGAAAATATCTATCGTATTTAAAATGTTTGCAATATATTCAATTTCGTTTTTAGTTTTTTCAATATATTCTTCGGTTGAAAGAATTGTAGCTTTTGCTTTTTTATAGATTTTATACATTCTTTCAAGATTTTGAGATGGCGAATATTGAACATTTAATGGGATTTTTTTCTCTTCAATTTCAAAATATTCATCGCCTCTTTTAACTTCATCAAGAATTGTTAAAAGGTAATCTGCATATTCTTTATAAGCAAGTTTATTTTTAGCATCATCTTGATCTTCTTTGATTTTTTCGACCTTTTTTTCAAGAGATTTTTTGCGCCTTTTAAGTTCTAAAATAATTTCACGGTATTTTTGTTCAAGATGAAGTCTCTCAATATTAGAAAAATAATTTTCTTCATTTTCATAATCTTTATCTTTTATTTCTTTAGAAAAAGGAGTTCTGATTGGAGCTTCATAGATTGCATTTTTTAAAATTGGGTGATGAGTATCGATTCCTTTAAATCTAAATGCTTCGTCGACTTTGTTATCAACAAGTAAAACAAGATTAGAATTACTTTTAAAAATTTCAAAAAGTAAAACATAATGAATTTTATCGTAAGTATCAGTGGTTTTAATAAATTCTAGTTCTAAAATATTGTCATCATTATGAATATTAGCTTTTAAAAATAATGAATTTAAAAGCTTAGTTTTTAAGCGCGTATAAAATTGATTAGTTGTATTAAACAAAAATTTCTTATTTGTAATTCTTAAAAAAGGATTTTTAACATTAAGCGAAATAAAAATACTTGGCGATTTACTTTTTGAGAACGAAAAAATGTAATCATACTCGCTTAAACATTGAATCTTGTTTAAATACGAACCAGCAAGATTTGCATTTATCTCTTTTACTTGGCTTTTTAATCTTTCGAGGAATGTCATATAAACAATTATTAAACATTCTTTTTTAAAATTAAACAAAATATGTTGTTAATTATCTTAAAAGATTAGAAATTTAGGTAAAATGCACTTTTGAAAACGCTTTCATTGAGTTGTCTATTAAAATTTAACAATTTAACTTGTAAGTGAAAATTTATTTTTCTATTATTTTCACATGAAAGGCTTACTAATCGTATTAAGTGGCCCTAGTGGAGTAGGTAAGGGGACTGTTAGAGAGATACTCATGAAAGATGAGTCTCTTAATCTTGCTTATTCTATTTCAATGACTACTAGAAAACCACGTGTTGGTGAAGTTGATGGAAGAGATTATTTCTTTGTAAGCCAAGAAGAATTTGATAAAGCATTAAAAAATAAAGAATTATTAGAGCATGCTTGCTTTGTAAATAATTGCTATGGCACGCCTAAAAATTATGTCGAAAAATTAAGAAATGAAGGCAAAAATGTTTTACTTGAAATTGAAACTCATGGTGCTTTTTCTGTTATGGAAAAAGAAAAAGACGATCCTTTATTTTTAAGCATATTCTTATTACCTCCTTCTTTTGAAGAACTTGAAAAAAGAATTAGAGGCAGAAGAACCGAAGAAGAATCAATTGTTCAAGAAAGACTTGCTAAAGCTAAAGTCGAACTTAAATTACAAGATAATTATCAACATAAAGTTGTTGATATTACACCAGAACAAGCTGCAAATGAAATTGCTGATATTATAAATAAGAAAATAAATTTATAATATTTACATGTATTTATTAAAAGTTCTAACTCAAAGAAATCTCTATTTACTTGATAGAACTTTTTATTATGTTTCAAACGATGAAGCAAAGGTTGGAGTTAGAGCAGAAATTAACTTTAATAAAATAAATATTGTTGGTTATGTTTTAGAATGCAAAGAAGTAAATAAGACTAAAGAAGAATTGGAAGACGAGCTTGGTATAAATTTATCTTTTATAAATACGATAATTGATGAAAAAACCATACTTTCTGATAACTTATTAAAGTTAGCTTTCGAACTTAAAAAAAGATACATTTATCCATTAATTGGTGTCCTTCAAACAATGCTCCCGCCATCATTAAAACCAAAAGATACATTTAAAAATGCAGCTAAAAAGAAGATGGTGAGATATTATTCTTTAAACGAAGAAAAACTAAATTCTTATAAAGCAAACAAAAACGAAGAAAAGATAATTTCTAAATTCATAGGCAAAAAACAAATATTATATAAAGACCTAAATCAATCAAAAACCCTGCAAAACCTTATTAAAAATGAAATTATTACACTAAATGAGGCTGAAGAATATAGGTATCATTTAAAATCAATTTTTAATAATTATGAAGATAAAATTACTCTAAGTGATAAACAAGATAAAATTTTTCGCGAGATTTTAACTTCTAATGATAAAACTTTTTTGCTTCATGGAGTTACAGGAAGCGGCAAAACAGAAATCTACATTAAGTTAATTGAGCATTACTATAAAGAAGGCAAAGGAGCT
>CALVRY010000085.1 GCA_944358755.1 uncultured Bacilli bacterium | reverse complement strand
CAAAATAATAAAAAATTTGTTATTTTTTGAAAACAAAAAACATCCGATGCAATCGGATGTTTTAATGTTTTCACTTTCTAAAAAATCAGAAGAAAGTGCCTCTTGCTTTTTCTTTAATTTCTTGAGAGGTTGTAAATGGGATTCTTGTTGTATAACCTTGTTTTGCTGCAACAATCATTTTAGCTGGCCATTCTTGAATTGCACTGTTCCAAGTATAGACAGTATCGTTATAAAGTTCTCTTGCGGCAGTGATTTCTTTTTGAAGATAACTATTTTGTCTTAAGCATTCTTCAATTTCATCATGCGCTTTTAAATCTGGATATTGTTCAAAAGCAACATTAACTTGACCAAAGAGTTTATCAACAGCTTGTGATGTTTCGTTTCTTGAAGCATCGTTATTTTTGCCCCCACCTCTATATTGAGCAATTTTAGTCATTGTATCTTTATCAAGATCAATTGCCTTATCAAGTAATTTACTTGCGTTTTGTAAAATTACAACTCTTTGTTCTAAATAGTTATCAATTTGAGAAGCATCATGTTGAATTTTTTGCTCTAACTTTCTTAAATATTCCTTAGCTTTAATTTTAACGAATAAAAAGACAATACCAGGAATAATTCCAAGAACCCATAACATTACCTCGAAAAAAGTTGAACCCCAACCGACTTTTACAGGAATTTGTTTTTGGATTACGTTAACGTCTCTACCTTCTGTTGAGATAGGATCATTCATTTCGTCTAATGCGTTTGCCATAAATCTCTCCTTTATTTTATTAAATTGTAAGTGTTTTGAATTTTACTTACAAATGCATCCTCATTTGTTTTGTCTAGGCCATCATTTCCTAAGAAAGTGCCACCAAAGTTGTTATATCTATCAATATTATAATTAAATGAAGACTTTTTGCCTTCTTTTTTCTCTTCTTTTATCTTACAAATTGCAACATTTGATGCTTTTTCAACTGGATAGTATTCATACCACACAACAGGCACATCATAAACTCGCCCATTTCGCGCAGTACAAGGAATATTAATAACGTGTCGAATTGAGCCAAAAGAATGTGATGTAACTTGATAAAGATTTGCTTCATCTCCATCAATAGTTTTCTTAACTTTTAAAATTTGATCAGTAACAGCTTCTTCATTTCTAAATTGGTCTAAATTCATATGATTCACAAAAGCTTCTGCTTCAAATTCAGTAATTAAATCTTTTTCACTCTTATCCTCAAAAAGTGGAGCTTCATCCATTTGATAAAGCGGGACAGCAAGTAGAGGCGCTGCTGCAAAATATAATGAAGCATATTCATTACACATATAATTTATAAAATCTTCTTTAATTTTTTCATAATCAAAATATGTATAGAAAGTTTGATATGGGAAACGGATAGAGTGAGCAGCATGATTACTAAAAATATAATTCATTTTATATTTCTTTAAGAAATAGAAATCATCACCATATGGTTCTTTTGCCGTAATCACTTCAACCATATTTTGTTGAGCAAGAGGTGTAAAGAGTAAACGATATTCAGTTTCATTATTTCTATCTAATGCATAGAACAAACTTTCAAATTCATTATTTGCAAGAGGTGTGAAAGTTTTACCTTCTTTTATTGCTTTATCCTGCAAATCTTCAATCTTTTTCGTTCTTTTTTCAACAAGTTTTTCAACATCTTTTTCATCGTGGTCAAGCGAAAGTCCACTTGGCGAACGTGTAAAAGTAAGTTTTGGTGCAGCCCCATTTCCATAAATTATATAAGATGAAGTTGCATAACTTGGAGCAGGTGCCGAATAATTTGCAATTAAAGTTTGTGATTCAGTTCTTGTTTGTAATCTACCTTTTGAATCGGTATAAGTTTCAGTCCAAGTTACAGTTCTTGAACCTGTATAAACTTTGTCATACATATCCTGACGATTGACCAAAACTCTAACATATGGATTTTTATCTATATTTCCACTATAAATATCTACAATTGATTCGCTATCTTCAAAAATAAATGGTTCGCCATAAACTTTTCTTAATTTAAAAAGTTTATATTGATCGAGTTCAGCGTCAACCGTTAAAACGCTACCTAAATTATTAACTAAATCCACGAATTGTTTGAAGTTAAATAAATCAAGTAAAGGCGCAAGATTCATGAAAGCTTTCTTTTTGGTTTCACTTAACTTTGCATTTAATTTTTGTAATTTTTTATCGTTTTCTTTACTCTTTTTGTTAACTACAAATAAAACAACAAGCAAAGCAATGATTGCAACTGGTGCTCCAACCGCTAAACTAACAATTGAAAATGTTGAATAGTCTCCATTTCCAAACATATTGTAGGCGCCAATTAAAGCAAAAATAAATCCGATAGCAAAAGCAATCCAAAGTAAAACCTTTAAAACAGTATAAATTGTTTTACTTTTTTCGGATTCTTCTATTTTCTTTTGAAGAGAATAAATTTCATTAGCTAATTTCTTATTTAAGCTAGTATCGACTTTTGAAGTTGAAGTTAAATCTTCAAAAAGTTTTGTCGAGGCATCTTTTACTCTATTTTTTAAATCTTTATTATAGAAATCAATTGGATCAAATTCTAAACCACTATTAATCATATATTCCCCTTAACTTCTTAATTATATCATTAAGTTTATTTTTTAACGTAGAGAATAATTGTAAATTTTTATCTCTAAATTTAGAATTTGTTACTTATTTCATTGTGTTAATAGAACGAAAATATTTTTATCCAAATTGTTGTAAATTTTACAAGCAATATTTACACTTAACAAAATCGTTATTGCGGCAAATAAAATTTCTTCAATATAATTAGACTTTACTAAATAAGTATCATAAGTAAATCGCACATTTCAATTAATTGATGAAGTTAGTAAAAATTGAACAATACATTTTAATGAAATCAAATTGTTCTTTTTGAATATATTTTTAATTTAATCGTTTTAATATATAAGAAAACTTAATAAAAGAATGGCAGGGGCTGGCAGAATTGAACTGCCACATCCAACTTCGGAGATTGGAAGTCTACCATTAACTTAAGCCCCTATTTTAGAAAAATACTAGAGATTTGCAAGGTTTTTTGAAAAAATTAATATTTATTTTTATCGTCAAAATTAATTTTTTCGTTTTTATAAGCATCTCTCACTTTGGTGTTCATTTTTAAAAAATTTGCTTTTTTTAATAAATAAACACCAAATATTATACCAACAAAAGCCACCAAACAAACAACAATTGAAATCCAACCTAAATATTCTGAAAAATCCTTAATTGCTAAAGGTAAAGATATAAAAAATATAAATAAAAATAAAAACACAAAAACAATTATAAAACCAAAAATATAATAAAATTTATAATTTAATTTTTTGTTTTTCATCATTAAAATCCAGAATCAATAGCTTTCTTTCTTAGTTCAACATATTCTTCTTGAGTGATTAAACCATCATTTTTCATCTTTTCAAGTTTTAATAATTTTTCTTCTAGTTTATTAATGTTATTTCCTTGAGGAGCCTCAACGAAATTTTCATCAAAATCTTTATCTTCCATACAAAGTAATAAAATTCCTGAGATAATATTACAAAAAATTAAACATAAAATGCTCAATGAGAGCATTTCGTTTTTTGTTTTTGCAACTTTTAATCTTTTTAGTGTAAGTACGCCAACTGTTATACCAACAACACAGAAAATGATTGCTAGAATCATGTATACAAGGAACATACCAAAATTAAGTGCATCATTATAATAAGGATCAGTCGCATAATAAATAATTCCAGTTAATGCAAAAACAAAGAAAAAAGTAATCAACAAAGATAATAAAACTATAGAAATATAAATAAATATAATTGAAACCTTTTTCATCGTGCTACCTCACAAAATTAGTTTTAATTTGTTCTTCCAAAACAGGCTTTTCAATGCCTTTTTCTTTGCCTGCTTCAATGCATTTTAATAACCATGCCATATTTTTAGCCAAAGTCCTCATTGTTTGAAGACCTTCTAAATCTTGTTTGACATCTTCAGGAGTATAACCATGTACCATATTCCAATATTGAGAACTTACAACAGGCATACTGTTTATAGTGAAATATTTGTTCAAACGATCAAAAGCGGTTGCTGCTCCACCTCTTCTACAAGAAACAATTGCAGCACCAAGTTTTCCTTCAAAACCACTTCCTGCATAAAATAATCTATCTAAGAAGGCACAAAGTTGACCACTAGGTCCAGCGTAATATACTGGAGAACCAACACCAATTCCATCAATATTAGGTAAATCTTCAATAACTTTATTTACTTTATCTTCATTAAAGATACATTTATGAATTCTTTTGCAAGTCATGCAAGCAATACAACCTGCAATTGGTTTATTACCAATCCATAAAATTTCGGTATCTATTAATTCTTTATTTAATGTCTTTTCAATCTCTTTTAAAGCGGTATATGTACATCCAAATTCATGTGGACTTCCGTTAATTAATAAAACCTTCATCTTTTATCTCCATGCTAATATTATACAATTAGTGTCAAGAGTAAGATATTAATTTCATTTTTTGTCGATTATATTTTAGTTGAAATATTCTTTTATTTTTCAAAAAACCATGCAAAACTCAACTTATTTTTATTTTTTGATTTAATTTTGCATTTTCTTCTTTACTTCGGTCTCTAAA
>CALVRY010000084.1 GCA_944358755.1 uncultured Bacilli bacterium | reverse complement strand
GGAACTTTAACTAGTGCAAGCACAACACCTGCTGAATAATTAAATACTAGTAATTTAAAAAAATGGGCTTTGCTTAAAATCTGCAAAGTCCATTTTAATTAATGTCTAAAATAAACTTAATATCTTCTTTCGTTAAGCCAGTAATAGAACTATCATCAGTTGAAACAACTTGTTTAACAATTTCTTTTTTCATATTTTGAATTTCAATAACACGTTGTTCAATTGAATGTTCGCAAATTAATTTAATGACTTTAACATTTCTAACTTGACCAATTCTATGTGCGCGATTGCTAGCTTATTCTTCAACAGCATAATTCCGCCAAGGATCAAGATGAATTACAACATTAGTTCCTGTTAAATTTAAGCCAGTACCACCAGCTTTTAAAGGAATAATACAAACATTCTAGCGGTTATTAGTATTAAAAGTTTCATTAATTTCAAGGCGTTCTTTAATAAAACTTATGAATTTCTAAAAAAAGTTTTTTTCATAAAAATTTCCTAAGAAAAACATAAAATTTTCTTGGAAATTTTATCTATATGTTTTAACTTAAAAGTGGTAAAATTTCCTTGCGTTGAAGAGGAGTAGTAATTAAATCTTTTATTAATTAGGGAGGAGTGATTAAGTGAAAACACTCTTAATAAAACTTAATGAATTCACCTTGGAGCAGGTTTGATGAACCCGTTGAAAGTTGACGAAATAACTTAAATTAAGTGCTTTATATTTATAAAGAATTAGGATGGTACCGCGTTAAAACGTTCCTAAACCTAATTCTTTTTTATTTTTAAGGGAGGTAAATATGGCTAATAAATATGATGAATTATTCACCGATATTGAAAAACGAATCTTAGGCCTAATTGTTGGAGCAAAAATCCTTAACGATTTAACAGATATTAGAAATAAATATCTTTCAAAAAAAGGTGAATTTTCGGTTTTGATGAATAAAATTAGAGAAGTTGATGATAAAAAAGCCTTTGGTGAAGCTTATAATTTTGCTCGTAAAGAAATTGAAGAAGCTTTAAATAAAAAGTTTGAAGAATTTAAAAAAGCAGCTCTTGAAATTGAACTTAAAAAACAAGCAATCGACATTACTTTACCTGTTGAAAAATATAAATCTGGCTCGATGAATCCATTTTATAAAGTTAAAAGAGAAATTGAAGATATCTTTATTGGAATGGGGTACACCGTCGAAAATGGGCCGGAAGTCGACTCAGATAAATATGTCTTTGAGTTATTAAATATTCCAAAAGATCACCCAGCTAGAGACATGCAAGATACACTATATATTGATGATAACTTACTTTTAAGAAGTCATACATCAAGCGTTCAAGCTCATGTTATGGAAAATGCAAAAGGTAAACCTATTAAGATTATATGTCCTGGAAAAACATTTAGAAGAGATGACGATGATATGACTCACTCACATCAATTCGCTCAAGTTGAAGGCTTAGTTATCGATAAAAATATCAATTTAGGTAATTTGAAAGCAACTCTTGAGCTCTTCGCTAAAAAGATGTTTTCAAAAGATTCCAAGATTAGATTTAGAAGTTCCTATTTCCCATTTACAGAACCTAGTGTTGAAGTTGATGTTTCATGTTTTAACTGCAAAGGAAAAGGTTGTTCAGTTTGTAAAGGTAGTGGATGGATAGAAATTCTTGGTGCAGGAATGGTTCACCCTAACGTTTTAAAAATGAGTGGATATGACCCAGAAGTTTATAGTGGCTACGCTTTTGGAATTGGTATTGAAAGAGTTGCAATGCTTCGCTATGGAATTGATGATATTAGAAGATTCTATCAAAGCGATATTAGATTTATTGAAGAGTTCAATAAGAAAGTTGAGGATTAATATATGTTAGTTAGTTTACGTGAAATTGCTAAATATGTTGATATAAATGGCTTAAGTGCTGAAGAAATTGCTAAAAGATTAACTTTTAGTGGAATTGAAGTTGAACAAATCAAAAAAATAAGTGAAGCAACAAATCTTGTAATTGGTGAAGTTTTATCATGTGAAGCTCATCCAAATAGTGACCACTTACATTGTTGTAAAGTAAATATTGGCACAGAAATTTTAGATATTGTATGTGGCGCACCAAATGTTAGAAAAGGTTTAAAAGTAATTGTTGCTAAAGTTGGAGCTATGTTACCGCATGGTGAAATTAAAAAAGGTGAAATTAGAGGACAAGTAAGTTGTGGTATGCTTTGTGCCTTAAATGAGCTTGGTGTTGATCCTAAATATTTAAAAGAAGAACAAATTAAAGGAATTGAAGAATTACCAAGTGATGCACCTGTTGGAAACGAAGACGTTTTAACTTATTTAGGACTTGATGATACAATTTTAGACTTGAATTTACTTGCAAATAGAAGTGATTGTTTCTCTTTATATAATGTAGCTAAAGAAATTGGTGCCTTATTTCATCGAAAAGTAACAATTCCTGAATATAAAGATGAAGGCACATTTGAAAGTGATTTTAAAGTTGGCAGTGAAACAACAAATTGTCCATCTTTTTTTGCAAAAGTCATTAAAGGAATTAAAATTCAAGAATCACCAAAACGGTTAAAAGAAGTGTTACGCTCTCAAGGAATTAGATCAATTGATAACATTGTTGACATTGGAAACTATGTCATGCTTTTAACCGGTCAACCACTTCATATGTACGACTTAGATAAGCTCGAAAAACCTGAACTTATTGTAAAAGATGATTTTGATGAAGATGTTGTGGCACTTGATGATAAGACATATCACGTACAAAATGGTGATTTAATTGTTTCTTCAAACAATAAACCTGCTTGTATTGGTGGAGTTATGGGCTTAAAGGCGGTTGAAGTTGATGCAAATACAAAAAATATTGTTATCGAAGTTGCTAACTTTAATCATGCTTCAATAAGACACACAACAAGTAGATTAGGTTTAATGAGTGATTCATCTCAAAGATATATCAAAGAAATTAATCCTCATCAAAGTGAATTTGTTATTAATCTTGCAGCACATCTTGTCAAAGAATTAGCTGGATATGAAGAAGCAAGTAAGAATATCAAATACGATACTATAGATCATAAAGCGGAAGAAATCACTTGTTCATATGATTATATCAATCGCCGTTTAGGTTCAAATTTTGATAAAAATGTTATCTTAGATACATTAAAAGCCTTATATTTTGAACCAGTTGAAATTAATGATAGCGAATTTAAAGTTACAATCCCAGCTTGGAGAATAGATATTGAAGGGAAAGCTGATCTAAGCGAAGAAATTGTTAGATATAATGGTTTTGATTCAGTAACTAACGCGCTTCCTTATATGGAAACAACAGTAGGTGGATTAAAAGATAATGAAAGAAAGAATCGAATTATTGAAGATTTCTTACTTTCTAATGGATTTGATGAAGTTCTAACGTATGTTTTAGTTAATGAAAAAGACGATAAATTATTCAATTATTTCAATAAAGAAAATGGATATGTAGTTAAAAATCCATTAACTGAAGATCATAAGTTTGTTAGAAAAAATCTTTTAACTTCAGTCTTAAGATGTGCAGAATATAACCTCAACCACCAAAACGAAGATTTTAAAATCTTCGAAATATCTCCAATTCAAACTCAAAAAGTGAATGAAACTCATTTAGCAATCGTTTTAGAAGGCTTAAATCACTTTATTGATAAAATGATTGGTGGACCAGTTACTTATTTTGATGGAAAAGGTATTTGGGATTCTCTTGCATCAATGTTTAATATTTTACCTTCACGTGTTAAACTCGAAAGATTAAGCGATAGCGATGAATTTCATCCAAATAGAAGCGCAAAAGTTTTTGTAGATAATAAGTTATGCGCTGTAATTGGTGAATTACATCCAAATATCAAAAAAGAGTTCTCAATGGAGAAAAGACCAATTGTAGCAATAGAAATTAACTTAAATGTTCTATACAACACACGTACTGCAAACAATAAATTTGTGCCTATTTCAAAATACCCTATAGTTACTAGAGATTATGCATTTATTATTAATGAAGAAATTAGTTTTACAGATATTAAAAAAGAGATCAAAAAAGCAAGTTCTTTAGTTAAAGATGTTAATATTTTCGATATCTATAAAGGCGAAAAAATAAGTGAAGGTTATCGTAGCATAGCTCTTAAAGTAAAGTTGAATTCAGAAGATTACACATTAAAAGAAAGTGAAATTACTGAAGTTGACAATAAGATTAGAGACGCTATTAAAATGAAATTAAATGCGGAGTTAAGACAATAATGAAAATTGATTTTGCAAAAGTAAAAGGTAAAGAAACCATTGCTTATAGTGGGGATTTAAATTATTTCAATAACTTTAATAAATCCAAAACTATTAAGGAATTTAAGAGTGTTGAAGGTAAAGTTACACTAGAAAAAGCTGATGCAGTATTGATTATAAAATACGATATTAAAGCTGTTTTAGATGTTTTTTCTACTTTAACGAATGAGCCATTTGAATATCCCATTTCTATTGATGAAACTTTATACTATACATCTGAAAAAGAAATGGAAAGTGAAGATGTATTCTATATTAAGGAAGGAAGAATTGAGTTAGAAGAGGATATCTATTCTTTGATTGTTACCTCCTTACCATTGATTCTTCATAAGGAAGGCGAAGAATTTCCACACGGAAAGAATTATCGCGTTTTAAAGGAAGATGAACTTAATGAAGATGACGGCTCTTCGTATTCGCCATTCGATAAATTAAAAGATTTGGATTTATAAAGAGAAAATAAAAATTAAATTAAAAAAATTCCAGAATTATTCTGGAATTTTTTAATATACAA
>CALVRY010000083.1 GCA_944358755.1 uncultured Bacilli bacterium | reverse complement strand
TTCATAAAATACTTGCATATGAAAAAAATTAAGAGAACAATTACAGTTTTAGAAAATATTAAGACTATCTTTTTAAAAGAGATGAAAAGATTCTTTACTGAACCTAGAATGCTAGCAGCCTTATTTTTACCAGGTATTATTATTTGTATTATCTATTCTTTACTAGGTTCTTTTATGGAATCAAGTTTTTCAACCTCTTCTAGTATGCCTACAAATTATACATATAATATTGCTCTTACTGATAACTATCAAAAAGATGAAAGTGCCACTTCCTTTATTGAGTTAACATTTGATGAATACTTAAAAGAAAACGAAAAGAGTAATAAAGTTAACTATATTGAAATCAAAAAAGAAGAAGTAGAGACATATAAAACTAGAGTAGTAGAAGGTGAATTTGACCTTCTTGTTTCTTTTGATGATGAATTTGAAAACAAGCTATTTGAACAAAATAGCTTGCAAAAACCTAATATTTCTCTTTTTTATAATGGTGCTAATGAAATATCAACCTATACCTATTCAATCGTTTCTTCTTTAGTTAATGCAACTTATACTAATTTTACAGTTAACATTGAAAATAATGCACTAGTTGATGCTAATTTAAGTACAGAAAATTTTACATTTAAAAACATCATGAGTTTTGTTATTCCTCTTGTGACGATTTCGCTTCTTTTTTCTACTGTTATTTCAATTTGTCCAGAAGCAATTGCTGGAGAAAAAGAAAGAGGAACACTTGCTTCTGTTTTAATTACACCAATTAAAAGAAGTGAACTAGCAATTGGTAAAATCAGTGCTTTAACGATAGTGAGTCTTGCAAGTGGAATAGTTTCCTTTTTAGGACTTATTATCTCTCTTCCTAATTTATATGGAGGAGGAGTAAATCTTGCTAGTTTATTTTCACCAAGTGCCTTTATTATGCTTTTACTTTTAATCATTACTTCCTTAATCGTTTTTGTAACACTTGGTTTACTTATCTCAACATTTGCTAAATCAATTAAAGAAGCTGGTTCTTATCTTACGCCTCTTATGACTATCTTAATGATTGCTGCAATCATTCCTTTTAGTGTAGATATGAGCAATATTGGTTTTGCTTTTATTCCTTTACTAAATATTGTTTCATCAATGAATTTACTTATTAAAGAAACAAGTATGACGTTACTTGTGCCTTATCTTGCTGTAACTGTTGTTATCAATTTAGTGATTGCAGGCGTTCTTGTATTTATTACTGCTAAGATGTTTAATAGTGAGCAAGTGATGTTCCAAAGATAATTTTTCTTATTTTCTCGAATTTTGCGCGGAAAAACTTAATGTAGTTTTGAATGTAGTAGGCATGTAGTTTCGAGTGTAGTACCTATGTAGTTTTGAGTGTAGTAGGTGTGTAGTTTTACTACACTATTTTTAAAATTTAGGATATAATAGATTAAAAGAGGTTACAATAATGTACATTGAAGATTTGATTGAAGGTGTTAATTTAGAAAATTATGAAGTCGAATTCAAGGGAATGATTTTCGAAGGTGAAAACAAAAATGATCCTACAAAAAGACTTGAAATTAGTTGGTTAAAAGAAATAGTCGCTTTTGCTAACACTAATGGCGGAAGGCTTTATATTGGCGTTGACAATAAAACACATCAAATTTTATCTCTTGATCATTCAACTGTTGATAAATTAACTTTGATGATTCACCGACAAATCAAAGAACATGTTGAACCGCCAATTAGATACATGATTTCACCAATTAAGGTAGAAAATAATCCATCAAGATATATTTTGATGATTGATGTTAAGAAAACTATGTACCCACCGATCAGTCTTAAATTTAATGGAAGTGCTTCAATCTATGTTAGACATTTTGGTTTAACTTCTATTGCAACAAATGAAGAAATCAGAAATATGGTTTTAAATAGTGAACAAATTTCTTATGATGTTCCTTTTACTGAAATTGATTTTAAAGAAGAAGATTTTAAAACTTTATATGAAACCTTTTTCCAAGAAAATAATCGAGTTTTAACAAGAAAAGATTTGGTTTCTATAGGTTTTATTTCAATTGATAATAAACTCTCAAAAGGTGCTTTGCTTTTTAAAGATGATTGCAACAATGATCAAACCTTAGTTGTTTGCACACAATTTTTAGGTGTGAGTAAAGGTGCGAATGAGTTCTATAAAACTCAAGAAATTAAAGGAAATCTCATAAACGAACTCAAGGAGATTTTAAACTTTGTAGAGAGCCGTACGGCTAATGGATTTATTAAAAAAGATATTGGTAGAGTAGATTTAATATCTTATCCAAGAAGATCGCTTGTTGAGGCTATTGTTAATGCTTTAGCACATCGTAATTATTTTATTAGTGGTTCTCAAACTGAAGTAAATTTATATAAGGATCGATTAGAGATAATTTCACCTGGATCTTTAGTAAATTCTAAATGGTTGAAAGATGAAAAGAATCTTGCTTCGATTCCACCAATCAGAAGAAATGAAGTTATTTGCGACACTTTTTACATTTTAAAGCTCATGGATGAACGAGGCTCAGGATTTGACAAGATTGAAGAGGATTATAAACCATATGGCGATAAATATGCACCATTTGCAAGTGCCAATAATCAATTTTTCAGTTTAACTTTACCTGACCTTGCTCATAAAGGTGGATTAATCATGTATAATGAATTTCCGCCAATTTCAACCAGCGAACCTTTAAAAGGAAAACATGATTTAAAGATACTATCTTTTTGCTATAACAAAGCTAAAAGTGTTTCAGAAATTGCAAGTATGTTAAAGATTAATCCTTCATCATATTTTAGATCAAACGTCATTGAAAGACTTGTTAATGAAGGATATTTACTTGCTATACAGGATGAAAGCTTTTCCAAATATTTCACTAACCACAATCTGGTAAATGTTGAATAAAAGTGAATGTAGTTTCGAGTGTAGTACCTATGTAGTTTTGAGTGTAGTAGGTGTGTAGTTTTACTACATTCACTATGTAGTTTGCTAAAATAATGATATGAATAAGATTGAAGAAGATTTATTTAAAGGATATCGATTAAAGGAAGATAATTTAATTTCTTTTGGTTTTAAAAAAGAAAACAATGACTATCTTTTAACGAAAGTATTATTAGATAACGCTTTTATACTTAAGATAAAAATTACAAATGATAATATCTCTTCAAAAATCATTGATAATGATTTTAATGAAGAATATATCTTATATTTAAACGAAGGACACATTGGTGATTACGCTTTAAAAGTTAGAAATGAATATATTAATGTTTTACTTTCTTTTAGAGATAAATGTTTTGAAAAGACCTATAAGGATTTAACATATGATATTTTTAAATACATTAAAGATAAATATGGTGATGAAATTGAATATCTTTGGAAAGATCTTCCAGAAGATGGAGCGATTAGAAGAAAAGACAATCGAAAGTGGTATTTAGCTTATCTTAAAGTTAAAGCTAATAAACTAAAAATTTTAAATAGTGACGAGTTAATTCCAATCATTGATATAAGAATGGAAAAAAGCGATATTGAAAGATTGATGGACAATAAAAATATCCTTCCTGGTTATCACATGAATAAGAATAGTTGGATTAGCATTCCTCTTGTTTATCAAGAGTTATCTCTTGAAGAAATTGCAATATTAATTGATAGAAGCTACGAACTAGCGAAAAAGAAGTAATGCGTGAAAACTTGAGCAAAAGTTTTCACTGAAAAATAAAAAAGTTAAAATTTACTATAATTTTTACCAAAAACTCTGCAAATTCAAACTAAAAACAGCAGTTTTTTGAAAAACTGCTGTTAAAAGACTTCAATTTATTTTGCTAATTACCAAATAATTACTCGTTTTTCAGGCGCTAAATACATCTTATCAGTTTCTTTAATATCGAATGCTTTATGGAATTCTTCAAAATTTCTAACTTGCATATTTGCTCGATAATAACATGGACCATGAACGTCAACTGTTAATAAAAGTTTAGTATATTCTGGTCGTGCCTTTTGACACCAAATTCTAGCGTAGTTAATGAAGAATTTTTTAAGATCAGCATCTGGTTTAACTCTTTTTAAAGAAGCAAGAGAAGATGTGACACCACCATTATCAGCGATATTTTCACTAACTGTTAAACGTCCGTTTACTTTTTCGCCATTCAATTCAAGACCATCAAACTCTTTAATCATTTCTTCTGTTTTTTCTTTAAAATGAGCATAGTCTTCTTCTGTCCACCAGTTAGAGATATTTCCTTTTTCATCCATTTGAGCACCATTATTATCAAATGCATGAGAAATTTCGTGGCCAATTACGCAACCAATTCCACCATAATTTTCTTCAACGCTTTGTTTTATTGAATAAAATGGAGCAGATAATATTGCAGCAGGGAAAGTAATATCGTTAAAAGAAGGATTATAACAAGCATTAACAGTGTTCCCACTCATTATCCAAACAGAGTGGTCAACTGTTTTATAAAGAAGTGAATCGCTATATGTACCTCTTAATTTATCTAAAGTATCGATGATTTCAACTAAACTTGCGTTTTCGGAAAATACAAGAGTGTAATATTTATCTTGTATTTTTTCAGGATAGCCAATTTTAATTCCCATTGTATCAAGTTTTAATATTGCTTTTTTGATAGTTTCTTTAGATAACCAAGTATTTGTGCTTAATCTTTCTTTATATGTAGTGATTAAGTTTTTAACGAGTTCAATGACGTCTTTTTTAGCTTCTTCGCCAAAATATTTCTTGCCATAATAAACACCAAGAATTTCATCAAAATATCTATCAGTTAAGCGATATGCATATTTATC
>CALVRY010000082.1 GCA_944358755.1 uncultured Bacilli bacterium | reverse complement strand
AGGTCAGAAAATGAAAGCATTGTTCCACCACTATTTGTTCTTATAAATACATCGAGAACTTTATCTTGATCTTGTTCTTTTTCGGTATAAAAATTTATAATCTCTTCATTATTTATTTTTTGCATCAAGTTAGACAAAGTTTTCATAGCAAATTTATTGTCTTGTAAATCGTTCTCAATGAGATATGCGTTAACATCTCCCAAATCCGAGAAATCAATAATATCGCCAACTTCAAACCATTTGTCATTACTTGAATTTTTCAAACACTCTAAATCATTCTTGCTTAAAAACCTGAAGTCAAACATTTTCTCATTGTCAATATTACTTTCAACTGGTCTAGAAATATTTAAATAAAGTCTTCTTGTTGGCATTGCCTCTTCATCATTACTCCACCATTTATTTGGCTTTTTATACCTGTAAGTGCCATTAAGACCGATATATAAACTTGTCAATCTTTGTTGACCATCAATAACTGCAATAAAAGGAGTATTTAGTAATCGTGTCGGAGCATCTGGATTATCTTCATTATAACGGTCAGCATAATCCTTAATAAAACTATAAAATTTATAATTTTGTTTTAGCTTATTTTCAGTAATTTCCCAAAACATAAATGAATTGATTGGGTAGTTGCGAAGAATACTATCGAACAAAGTTTCAATTTGATCCGGTCTCCATACAAACTTTCTTTGAATAGCAGGAAGAACATAAGTGTTAGAAGCTATCTTCTCCATTGCTTCTCTAATAGTTATTGAATTATATTTGCTCATACTCTTTAGAACCCATACAAATCCTTTCTAATCTTAGCTAAGTTTTCAGTTAACGCCTCAATAATTTTTTTCTTAGTTTCCTTATCAAATTTATCATTTATAATTAGCTCGACTATCTGTTTAAAAAGATTAGTAGGACAAGCGTTAAATGGGACTTTATATTCGGAAACTTTGTTAATTAAATATTCATCTATATATGGCGCTAAATTCTTAATTTCTTCAGTAACATCTTCACTAATTTCAATTTTCCAAAAGTGCCAATTTTCCTTAGGAACTCTCATTTTTTTAAATTCCTTCCAATTAGTATTATTTAATTGTGCGCCACTTAATTCAATTAATAAGACTCTCAAAAAATACTCAGACGCCTTTTTAAATTTATTGTTTCTTAAATAATATCTTGCTATCCACTGAAGATGTGAAGACCCTAAATAAAAATCATCATGTCTCCATTCTGCCTTATGATATTGAAAATTTATGTCATCAAGAGATTTTGTTTCTCTTAACTTTAAAAATTCATTGAAATTGATATTGCTATCATATAACTCGAAATAATATTCAATTTCAAATTTATGCTCTTTTTTAAATTCATCTACCTTTTCAGATAATTCATATATGTCATAACCAAAATAACTCTTTAATTGGTCAAAGGATAACAATTGGCTAAGTTGTTCAATAAGAGCACCTTTTTTACCTTTAATTTGTAAATTGAACGCTCTTGAAACATCTTTTAATTCCGCAACTTTTAATCTATTCAAATATAATAAAGGGTCGTTTCCTTTTTTATAAAACCCTTTAGAAAATAGTTCTTCATGAAGTTTTCTAACCTCATTTATATTATTTACACCAGCACGCGTAAATTCGAACCAAACATAATTTAGTTTATCTCTGTTTTCGGGGGCTTCTATAACTGGATATTTATTAAAAAACAACAAATAAGCATATGTTTCATCATATGGCACATTAAAAGGGTTACTTTCACTTACTTCTGTTGTAATCGTTACCTTAATTGACCCATTTTCGGTTTCATGTTCTGATTCGATAACATGAATTTTTTCTTGCTTATCTTTTTCGATAAAATCTTTATTTGCATCCTTATCAAAATCAATAAGTTCACCGCATTTAGGACAAAAACCATCGAGAAGTTTTGTTCCACATTTTGGGCAAAACATGCTTTTTTCTTCAACTGTTATATCTTTACCTGAATCAGCGAGCTCTTGTGTACCTAAACTGTGCGCGGTCAGAGTATTTTCTGCTTGTATATCGCTTGCTTCTTTCGTTGATGTCGTTTCTTTTTTCTTTTTTCTTTTAAAAAAATCAAAAATGCTCATAGTTAATCCCCCTTTTTAAATTAATAAAATGCACAATGCTACTACTAACGAGATAATGACAACACCTAATGCAATCAATAATCCAATATATAATCTCTTATTTTTTGCAGTATCGTCACTAGAAAGCTTTTTAATTTCTACCAAAAGACTATCATCAAATGAAATTGGCTTTTTAACTTCAAAAATATTCTTTTTGCTTTCTTTACTATAAATATAATTATAACTTTCATCATATAAATTTTTAATTTTATCCTTGGTTTCTTTATCCAAAGATCCTAAATATTTACGTGCAGATTTAAAAAGTGATAATGATATGCTGTAATATGCTTTGGCCCCTTCTAATTCTTTAATATTCGTGTTTTCACTTATATGAATTAGAGCATTAACTGTGTATAATAACGGAATTCTATCTTTGTTGCCAATAATAGTTTCATTGAAAGAATTTACTAAGCAATTGTAATAATTTACTTCTCCTTTTCCTTTTATCAATAATTCATTAATATTTTTAATAAAATTAATGTAGCCTAAATCCTCAATTATATACCTAAGTAAGTTTTCAAATATATCAATATTATTTTCATTTATTAAAGATAGAGTTTTTTGTATGAACTTTCCCCTTAAATTTTCATCTTTTATAGCAGGTCTTAAATCAGAAATGGCTCTAATGAAATTATCTTTTTCAGTATTATTCCCTTTTAACAAGAAATAATCTAATTTGGTTATTAAATCATTGGATTTACGTTTTAGTATTTCATTCTCTATGTCCGCAGCTTCCAACAAATAAGAATCGTTCATTAACGAAACGAAATAAGAATAAGAAAATTCGTTAAAATATTTATTAGCTAAGGAATTATAGATTTTGCAAAAAGCGTTATAAATTTTATTAACTTTCCCGTTATCAATTTTATCGTTTGGAATATTATCTTTTAAAATTAAGCATTTCTTTAAGTAATTATATTTTGTTAAATCGTTAAGTTCAGTTTTCTCAACTAATAAATATAAATGCTCAAAGCAAAGGTATGAGGCGTATTTCAAGTGCTCTCTAGCATTATATTTATAACAAAAACTAACATAATCATTAAAAACCCAAGTGTCGCTACTACTCAAACTACTTATTTTAGATTTTGCAAGTGCTTGATATGAATTTGCTTTTAGTAGTAAAAAATATGAGTAAGTATCGCTGTCAGCTTGAAATAACACTTCATTAAAACCTATAATAGCAACAAAATTTTGACTTCGATAGTTCTCATTAACTTTCGATAAGTTTTCCAAAATTAAATTGTATGATGTATAAATTTGGTTAATTTCTTTTGCTACATCTCTCAATCTATAAAACGATTTATCATAATCTGTTTTAATCTCACTATAAGTAGAATTAAATGTATTTTCTATTTTTCGTTTTGCTTCTTTAAAAATAGATTTTATTCTACTATCTACAGCCTTTTCCCCATATTCAGATTGATTAAACTCTAATTTCTCGATTTTAGAACTTATATCAGCTTGGCGTGATAGATGTTTTTCATATTCTTTTTGAAGGTTTTTGACTTCTCGCTCGAGATTCTTGAAATCGTATGTACTGCTCATTTTATCACCCACCTAATTAATTCTTTTAAATCCTAAATCACTACACTTTATAAAATCATTAGGATGCTTATACGAAACTATCATTATTTTTGCAGCCGTTGGTACATCATAAAAAGACTCTTTTAAAGTATTAGATAAGAGTAAGGTATACTTAGAGTTTTCAAATTTATGCATTAAAGTCAATTCATCGTATTGCAACGTAGTATTGAGTTCTACTATTTTCCTTGTCGAAAGTCGAGGATCTATAGTTAATTTATCAAAAGAATCTCTGCTCAAATAATGTGAATGTGCCATACTCCAACCAGATATTAACAAGAAAAACTTACCAAATAATAAATCGAGAGATTCATCTTTGCTATCTTCTAAAAATTCCAATAACAAATCAGTATCATTTAAAATATAAAAAAAGTCTTTGTTAGCTAAATCATCCTTATATTTGGCATACATAGCACCTAAAAGGATTTTATTTTTATCAACGTTATTCCCGGCAAATTTTATGCCTTCATTTAATTGGGAAAAATTTAAGTTATACCTGAGATGTCTTTCAATAAATAATTGCTTAATTTCATCATTGTCTAAAGGAGTATTTTTTCTAATGATAATTTTTTTCTTAGGTATATCCTTTTCTGTTGTATCGCTTGCTAAAATTTCATCAATATTAGAAACGAGATCTTGCTGATTAGAAGTTTCATCGTAAGTTACTGCTGCATTTGTTTCATAATTTTCTTCTAGCAACTTATTATTAATAGTTTCAGTTTTGTCAACTATATCAGCAATATTTTCTTTCTCAACTTCGCCATTATCATTTTCATTAACAATTGGAAATACGAATAAATCATGGTCATCATCCAAAGAAATATTGTTATAAATATCTAAATCAGTTAATTTGCCGATATTAGAAAAAAGTTCATCGAATTTCTTTCTGTAATTAGAATTTAACTCGTTTATTTTATTATTCAATAAATCAAAATTTTTAGAAAATAGATCATTTATTCCTTCTTTTCTAAAGAAAATACCACTTCCATTAGTTAACTCTCTAATTGACTTTTCAACATACTTTTGGCTTTGATTTGCATCATAAGAATATTGCTTAATTTTTCTTTGTAAACGTGAATAATCAAAAGAGTTTTTATTA
>CALVRY010000081.1 GCA_944358755.1 uncultured Bacilli bacterium | reverse complement strand
ATTTATCGGTTGGGCTTGGGTACTTTGCGTTATTGATGCTGTCCTTGTTCTTCTTGATAAAGACATGCTACTTATTGAGTAGTTTAAACTTGCGTACTTCCGTTTTCATAATTGCATAACCATCTATTGCTTGGAATAGATGGTTATTTTTTTCTCTTCTTGAAAGTTTAAAAAACAAAATTTCAAAAAGAAAATGTGCCTAACATTAGATACATTTAATAAATATTAAATATAAAAACAACTTAAAAAATTCAAGATAAGTGCCAGTAATTAATCTATTCTAAATACATCAAATAATCCATTTCCCTTTTTATCCTTTATGAGAGGAATGGCGTATACAAAAAATTCATCAGTGATATTATTTCCTTCTTTATTGATATATTTTAAAGGAAGGGTTCTTTCTTTATTAGCGACTTTTGAAATATCAAGCGTGACATATTTTACTTTATATGGCGAGCTAGATACTCTTTTTATAGCAACGATTTTTCCGTTTTTTCCTTTTAATGCCGCAACTAGAGCTTTTTCACCAACCTTAATAGCTTCTTTTGTGTCAACAGAAGATGGAATGATCGAATTTGATCTTTGAAGAAGTGAAAGTTCAAAGTAGCGAGTTTTAATTTTAAGTTTTTCAGTTATTAAGTGAGAAAGATAAACGCTTACGCCTCCAAGTTGAGCATGGCCAAAAGCATCTTCCTCTTCTTTTATTGTGCCAATTAATTTTCCATCTTTATTTCTAATTCCTTCAGAAATACAAACTAGACAATGTTTTTTATGGTTATATATTTCAATTACTTTATTTAAGAAGTTTTCTAAAGAGAAAGGGACTTCAGGAACATAGATTAAATCAACATGAGCCCCATTAAGTTCAGCAAGTTTTGTGCCAGCTGTGAGCCAACCTGCATTGCGCCCCATAATTTCAACTATATTTACTCTTCCACTAAGATAGCTTTTATCATCGTAATAGATTTGACTAACGGAGTTAGCAATGTAGCGAATTGCACTAGGATAGCCTGGAGAATGATCCATTTCAGCAAGATCATTATCAATTGTTTTAGGTATACCAATAGAGTTTAAATCATAGCCTACTTTTTTAGCGTAGCGAGAAATTTTTAAAATGGTTTCCATTGAATCATTTCCACCATTATAGAAAAAGTAATGAATATTATATTTATCAAAGATAGAGATTATCTTTTCATATTTTTCTTTATCAGTTATTTCATCATTTAGTTTATAGCGGTTACTTCCAAAGGCAGCGCCAGGAGTTGAAAGAAGCTTTTTAAGTTCTTTATCTGTGTACTTGCTTAAATCAAGTAAATCTTCATTTAAAAGACCTTCTATTCCAAAATGCATAGCATAGATTTTATCAATTATGTCTTTATGTTTTTTAGCTTCTTTAATTAGGCCATAAGCAGAAGAGTTGATGACGCTAGTTGGCCCTCCACTTTGACCATATATAATATTTATTTTCTTTTTTTGTTCCATGTATTAATTTTACTTTACTCATTAAAAAAATATCTACTAGAAATCTACTAAAACTAGGCATTTTTTTATTTTTGATATTTTTTATTTTTCTTTATTGATATTATGAGCGAGGAAGGAAAAAATATGCTAGAAACAATCAAAAAAAGAGATGGAAGAATTGAAGAATTCAAAAAAGACAAAATATCAAAAGCGATAAGCAAAGCTTTTAAATCAATCGGAACAAAGATTGAAGAAAGTAAATTAGAAGAAATAACTTTAAAGGTGGTTAGCTCTATCACAGAAAACGTGCCTAACGTTGAAGAAGTGCAAGATCTTGTTGAGAAAGCATTAATGGAACTTGGCTACTTTGATTGTGCCAAAAGTTATATTCTTTATCGCAATGCAAGAAAAGAAAAAAGAGAATATCGCGATGAAATTAGTGCCTCATTTAAAAACGTTGATTTACGTAGTGTTTTAAGAGGAATTGAAAAAGATTTTAGCGATGAACAATATTCACTTAATCATTTACTTGTTAAGTTTAAAGGTTTTACTGCTAAAGCAATGAGCGAAGAAAATAAACTTAAAGCGCTCATTCGTGCCGCAATGGAACTTACAACTTTTGAAGCGCCTAAATGGGAATATATCGCTTCAAGGTTATATATCTTTTCATTTAACTCTAAACTTAAGGCACTTCAAAAAGAACTTGGAATAACTTCTTTTTATTCAAAGATTCAATATTTAGTCGACAATGATATATATGGTGACTATTTACTTGAAAAATATACGAGAGAAGAAATTGATGAATGCGAAAAGATGATGGTAAAAACGCGTGATAAACTTTTAAACTACGCTTCATTTGAACTTATTTTAAAAAGATATCTTGCTAAAAACCATGATGGGGTAGTTCTTGAAAGTATACAAGAGATGTTTCTTGCTATTTCAATGCATCTAGCGATGAATGAAAGTGACAAGTTATATTGGGTGAAAAGATATTATGATTCTCTCTCTAAACTCGAATTTACTCTTGCTACGCCAACTCTTGGAAACGCCCGTAAACCATTCCATCAATTATCAAGTTGTTTTATCGATACAGTTGAAGATTCTCTTGATGGCATATTTAAATCAATTACTAATTTTGCAACTGTTTCTAAATATGGTGGAGGCATGGGTTTATATTTTGGAAAAGTCCGTGCCAATGGATCAACTATTAGGGGTTATAAAGGTGCAGCAGGAGGAATTATCCGTTGGATTAGAATTGTAAATGATGTTGCAGTTGCAGTTGATCAACTTGGTGTGAGATCTGGTGCGGTAGCTTGTTATTTAGATGTTTGGCATAAAGATTTGCCTGAGTTTTTACAAATTAGAACAAATAATGGGGACGATAGAATGAAAGCACATGATGTTTTCCCTGGAATTTGTTATCCAAATTATTTCTGGAAGTTAGCAAGAGATAACATCAATGCAATTTGGTATTTAATGGACCCTCGCGAAATATTTGAAGTAAAAGGATATCATCTTGAAGATTATTTTGGACTTGATTGGGAAAATAGATATTTTGATTGTATTAACGATGAAAGAATTTCAAAAAGAGAAATACCTGTTAAAGAAATCATTCGTTTAATTATTAAATCTCTTGTTGAAACAGGAACTCCATTTGCATTCAACCGTGATTTAGTAAATGAAGACAATCCAAACAAACATCAAGGAATTATTTATTGTTCTAATCTTTGTACAGAGATTGCTCAAAACACAAGTGCAATTGGAGATATCAAGAAGAAGATTGTTCATACAAAAGATGGCGACGTCATTGTTGAAGAATCAAAAGCGGGAGACTTTGTAGTTTGTAATCTTGCTTCGCTTTGTTTAGGTAATTTCAATGTTGATGACAAAGAAGAACTTAAAAGAGTTATAGATACGGCTGTTAGAGCCCTAGATAGCGTTATAGACATCAATTTATATCCAGTTGAATATTCAGAAGTTACTTCGAAAAAATATCGCGCTATCGGCTTAGGAGTAAGCGGATACAATCATTTACTTGCTAAAAAGAAAATCTATTGGGAAAGTGAAGAACATTTAAATTATGTTGATCGACTTTTTGAAGATATTAATTACTATGCAATAAGTGCCAGTAATGAACTAGCTAAAGAAAAAGGTTGCTATAGTTTATTTAAAGGTAGTGATTGGGAAAACGGAACTTACTTTACCCGTCGTAACTATATTAACGACAGGTGGACTGAGTTGGCTCATAATGTAAAAGAATATGGTTTAAGAAATGGATATTTACTTGCTATTGCCCCAACCTCTTCAACATCAATCATCGCAGGAACAACAGCTGGAATTGATCCAATCTTAAAAGAATTCTTCTATGAAGAAAAGAAGGGAGAGATGATTCCTCGAGTTGCGCCGGAAATTAATGGAACAAATAATGTGTTTTATAAACCTGCTCATATGATAGATCAAACCTGGTCAATTAAAGCAGCAGGAGTTAGACAAAAACACATTGACCAAGCTCAAAGCTTAAATATCTATATCACAACAGATTTTACGATGAGACAAATTTTAGAGCTTTATATCAAAGCTTGGGAGAACGGAGTCAAGACAATTTACTACGTTCGTAGCAAATCTCTTGAAGTAGAAGAGTGTGAGGGATGTGCTAGTTAATTGCTAGTTAACAACTAATTTACTACTAATTATCTACTAATAATTTACTTTTGAGGATATTTAATATGAAAAACAAGCAAAACCAAGTAATGAAACAAAAGCAATTATTTAATCCAAATGGTGATATTGAAATTGTTAAAAGGAGAATGATTGGCGGAAACACCACTAACTTGAACGATTTCAATAACATGAAATATTCATGGGTTAGTAACTGGTATCGCCAAGCTATGAACAATTTCTGGATTCCAGAAGAAATCAATATGAATCAAGATGTTAAAGATTATCGAAAAGCTTTAACACCAGCTGAAAAAAGAGCCTACGACAAAATCTTATCTTTCTTAGTCTTCTTAGATTCACTTCAAACAGCTAATCTTCCGAATATTGGTGAATATATAACAGCAAATGAAGTGAATATGTGCCTAAATATTCAATGTTTCCAAGAAACAATTCACTCACAAGCTTATTCTTATATGCTTGATACAATCTGTTCACCAATTGAAAGAAACGATATTTTATATCAATGGAAGAATGACAAATATCTTTTAAAAAGAAATGAATTTATCGGAAATGCTTATAATTCATTCTTAGAAGAAAAAACTACTGAAAATTTCTTAAAAGTTTTAATTGCTAATTATATTTTAGAAGGAATCTATTTTTATAGTGGATTTATGTTCTTCTATAACCTTGCAAGAAACAACAAAATGAGTGGTTCAGTACAAAATATTCGTTATATTAACAGAGATGAAAATACTCATTTATGGTTATTTAGATCAAT
>CALVRY010000080.1 GCA_944358755.1 uncultured Bacilli bacterium | reverse complement strand
AATTTATTATAACATATTAATTATAAATTATATATATTATTTTATAATTTTTTATAAGTATATGATATCAGTTAATTTCCCTTGTAAAATACTATCGAAAATGACTATGCCAAATTTTTAGTACAAAATATAAATTATTCCAACAACTTCTTTGTACCAAAATCTACCTATTAGATGGTGTGGTGGCACCAAGAAGGATCGAACTTCCACGGGTTGCCCCACTGGCTTCTGAGACCAGCGCGTCTACCAATTCCGCCATGATGCCACGGACTTAATTATCACATTTTAAATAAATTAATTTAAGTGTTTTCGCTAAATTCTTATAATTAAAATATGGAGAACGAATTAGAAATAAAAACACTTCAAGAGATGATAGATAAGTCAAAGCACCTTGTATTTTTCGGTGGAGCTGGTGTATCTACGGAAAGCGGAATACCAGACTTTCGCAGTGAAAACGGACTATATCATTTAAAAAGTAAATACGACGAACCTTACGAGGTGATGTTATCACATCATTATTTTGAAAATAATACTAAGACTTTTTTTGAATTTTATCGCGAATTTATGATAAATAAATCCGCGAAGCCTAATATAACTCACAAATATTTAGCAAATAAGGAAAGGTTAGGCAAAGACATAACTATTATTACTCAAAATATCGATGGACTTCATCAACTCGCAGGTTCGAAAAATGTTATAGAACTTCATGGTTCAATCCATCGCAATTTTTGCACAAAATGTGGCAAACAATTTGGCTTAGATGAGTTTTTAAAACTTGGAAATATACCATTATGCACAAAATGCGGTGGAATTGTTAAGCCCGATGTTGTTTTGTATGAGGAACCTTTAAATGATATGACCATTACAAAGGCATTGATTGCGCTTCAAAAAGCGGACTTCCTCATAGTAGCTGGTACTTCGTTAAACGTATACCCCGCCAACACATTCATAAATTACTTTTTTGGAGACAATATTGCTGTTATTAATTTAACTGATCTTAAAATAAATCGACCAATTAAATTATTTATAAAAAGCAAAATTGGAAAGATTTTTGGTAATTTACATTAGCGCTCTCACTATCTTTATAAATCTCCGCTTGAGCTTCCTCAGTCATCGATCAGTACTTAATTGCACTTTTAGTGATCTCGTAGAGGCTTGAATTCCGGTGCCGACCACCGTACTAATTTTGATAGCAAATTCTTTTTTAATACATGCTTTGCAATTTCTCACTTCTTCCTTTTGACATCGTCTAGCTATCAATCGACGAATAGAAGCATTGTTTTCGGGTAAGCAACCCTACTTTACTTAAAGATTTACTTTAAGTTAGGTCAATAACAACCACCTCCTTTCTTAAAGCATTGATTTTAAAGGGAGCAAATCACTACTTTAATTAAGAGAAGTTAAAATTTGCTCCTCTTTTAAATCTTTAAATTATCTTTAAACATAATTAGCTATCACCTCCTTTGGTAGTAAGTTCATTTTAACTAGAGGGAATTTATCCCCCTTCACTTAATACGAAGTATATGAATTCGAAAAAAGTTAAAAAAATTTTAAGAAAATTTAAAATATTTTTTCAAAAATCAAAAAAATGCGAATTTAATCGCATTTTTTAGTTAAAAGTTTTTTTTAGAAATTTTTTGAAGTTTTTTTAAAATCTTTTTTTGTTTAGAAAAATTTGTGCCGAAAATGTTTTTATATTTTATTTATCCATCTTCAAAAATTCTCTTAAGCGTTCAGTTTTAGGATTTTCAAAGATTTCCTTTGGATCGCCACTTTCAACGATATATCCATTTTCCATAAAAACAACTTTATTAGAAACATTTTTAGCGAAGTTCATTTCGTGCGTTACAACAATCATGGTCATACCTTGACTTGCAAGCTCTTTCATAACGTTTAAAACTTCATCGACCATTTCAGGATCTAGCGCGCTTGTTGGTTCATCAAATAGAATGATTGAAGGATTCATTGATAAAGTACGAGCGATTGCGACTCTTTGTTTTTGACCTCCACTAAGTTCAGAAATACGATAATTCATTCTATCCTGCATGTTTACACTAGTTAGATTTTTAATTGCAATTTCTTTGGCTTCTTCATATTTTCTTTTTAAAACTTTGGTTTGTCCAATAATACAATTATCTAAAACGTTATAGTTATTAAAGAGGTTAAATTGTTGAAAAACCATGCAAATGTGGGTTCTAATTTCGTTTATTTCTTTAGTGCTGATTGAAAAAGATGGCGAAGATTTAATCGCTTCTTCATAGGCACGTTTATCGAAATAGTCTTTTTTGAGAACAGGATTTTTTCTAACTAAATCATATTCTTTTTTAGCAATCTTACATTTTTCTTTGTACTCTTTGTTATTTTCATCTTCAATCAATTTATTTTTATAGATTGCGTAGTTATCTTCCGTTTCAATAAGGCGCTCTTTATAATCTTCTGAAGCGGCATGATATCTTTCGTAATCTACAAAATCATCTTTACATTTAGTGATATTAAAATAAGTCTTGCCTAAGAAAGTGAGTTTCCCTCTGGTTGGTTCTTCTAAAAGATTTAAACATCTTAAAAATGTTGATTTACCACTACCTGAAGGTCCAATAATTGAAATAACATCTCCTTTATTTACTGTTAAAGAGATATCTTTTAAAACTTTAGTTGTTCCGAAAAACTTCGCTAAATTTTCAATTTTTAATAATGTTTCCATCTTTAAAAACTCTCCTTTCTTCTTAAAAATCTAAATGGATTAAATGAAAATTTCACGCCATCTAGTTTTTTCTCAGCTAGTTTTAAAATACCTGTTGCAAGTAAAGTTAATAAAAGATAAATGATTGCAAGAATTAAATAAGCCTCTAAGAAAGCATAGGTAGTTGAAGCAATATTCATCATTCTATAATAAAGTTCTGTCACTGCAATAACATTTAAAACCGAAGAGTCTTTAATATTTACAATGAGTTCATTGCCAATTGTTGGTAAAACATTTCTTAATGCTTGAGGAAGAATAATCGAAAAAGATGTGCGTGAAGAAGACATACCTAAACTTCTGGCACCTTCAATTTGTCCTTTATCAACGCCATTAAGTCCACTACGGACAATTTCCCCCATATAAGCGGCTGTATTAAGAGTAATAACAATTAAACCAGCGATAAACCATCCATTGAAGAAATTAGAAATTTCGCCTCCTCCAAAAGAGATATTTCCCCAATTTAAACCTAACGCTTGAGAGCCAAATTTAAAAATTAAAGCTTGGACCATCATTGGTGTTCCACGTAAAATTACCGAGTAAAATTCACAAAAAACCTTGCAAAACCCCTTTAAAAATTTAAAAATCGCTTTATCAGTCTCTTTAATTTTTACATTTTTTCCATAAGCCAAAAATATGCCAAGAAGTAATCCAACTCCTGTTCCAAAAACTGCCAGAATGATAGTATCTAAGATACCAGCACCAATAAGATTTAGATTATTAACAAAAATTTCCCAGGCTCTATTAAGATCAAAAAGAGTTGATGAAGAAGAACTTTCTTCCGTTGAATTACCGGCACTTCTTCTTGCCGCTTCCCCCATCATTTTTCCTCTTTCTTCATTTGACAAGCGACTTAAAGAATCATTAAGTAATTCTCTTAATTCATCATTGCCTTTTTTAATGCCAATTGAAACCGATAAACCTTCAAGATCGCTTTCATCTAAAAAAGATTGATCAACATATAAGATTCCTAGTGTATCTGGATCTATATTTACCATCGCTTCACAAACTGGAAGTTCAGCTGGCATTGCAAAAGATGTGCCTTGCGAAACATCATTTGCAGCAAGTGGATAAGTCGCAAGCGGATCGTTATGAATAATTGTAGGATCTACTCCAGTAAAATATTTTTCAATAAAATCATCTCCAACTACTCCACGTTGACTGATTAAGTGTTCGTCTTTAAATAGTTCCAATAAATCCTCATATTTCATTGGGTTTTCGGCACTATTTCCTTCTGGTAAGGTATCTTTTCTTACCAAAAAAGCTAACTCACTTGTAAGATAAGGATCGGTAAAATCAATAGATTCTCTTCTTTCTGCAGTTGAACTCATTCCAGCAAGAATCATATTGATATTACCTGAATTAAGTTCTGGCACTAAGCTATCCCAAACAATACGCTTAATAACAACTTCTCGATTTAAATCTTCACTTAAATATTTTGCAATTTGAATATCATAACCATCTGCAAATTCAGTTGTTCCATCAATTGGTAGTGTATATTCACTTTCACTTTGTACTGTCCAATTAAATGGCTGATAGCCACACTCCATTCCAATTACGAGTTTTTCTTGTTCGATGTTCTCGCTCCCACAACTCACTAAAGTCGATGAAAATAAAGTCGCAAGCAAAACAAGAAAAAAGCCGAAAATTTTCCCTTTTTTCATATAAATGCTCCTTAATTTAAAAAAGATTGCATCGCTCGATGCAATCTCAATAAATCAAGTCACACCGATAGCGCCTCTAGAAAATTCTAGGAGTCTATAAGGATATTCTCCCATAGCCCAACCAACACCTATGCCTAGATATTGTTTCGGCAATCTCGCCTTTTACTTGTTTCGCAGAACGCCTTCTCCACAAGCTACTAATCTCGACTGCGCCTCTATCAATCTTCGAGTTAAAGTATATACCCTTAAAAAAGTAAGTCAACATAAATTTAATTCAATACATTACCAGCACGAATGTCTCAAAATTCGATAAATTCATAATAAATTTCGAAAAATTTTTGCGTGAAAAGTTTGTCAAAAATTTTCACGGCGAAATAAAAAATGCAAAAAAACCTAAGATTTTTATTAAATTTCCTAGGTTTTTTAAAAAAATAAATTTAAATTAATATTTACCTTATTCACTTTTAAAACGTTTTATTTTTATTAATAAAATACCTTTCCTTTTTATTTCTCTTCCGTTTGGAAACCTTTGACAACTAAAATGCATC
>CALVRY010000079.1 GCA_944358755.1 uncultured Bacilli bacterium | reverse complement strand
TTTTAGCGGTAGAGACTACCGAAAATGAGGGTGGTCAAAAAGGCCGAGACAGGTGGTCAAATTATCCGAAATAATCAGTAGATAAGTTAAAAAGAGAAACCACCTACCTAATAAGTTTGTGCCTAAATCTTTTTTCCTCAAACGCAATTGCTTTTTCAATCTTTTTTATCTGAGATTTTTTCGCCTTCTTTAACGACAACAACGCGATCTTCAAAATCCTTTTTCTTGTTAACAATTGCGTATAATACGCCATCAAATTCTTTTATAGGTTCTTTAATGCCGACAATATAAGCTCTTAAATTTTCTTTTGTTGGAGTGTCAAATCCTGTTACATAGCCGCAATTTATTTTATATTTTGTGATTTTATCATCAGGATATGAAGTGCCTATATGTTTATCAACATAAACATGAATCTTTGTGCCAAGCATTCCTTTTAACTTATCTATTAGGTCAATCTTTTTAAAAGTTTTAACGCCTATTTCCATATAATCTGGTTTTTTATAGCCGATATTTTCCATCATTCTTTCTGCTGCATCTTCTATATCAAAGGAATTAAATGCATAATAATATTTGACAATTTCCTTTGATGGGAAAAGCTGATAAACGCTTTTTGATGAAAGTTCATATAAAAAGATAGTGCACCATAAATATAACCTATCCGATACATTTCATCATTCCTATAAAGGATTTTGTTTTTATTTTCGGCGTATTTATCATTTAGTTCATAAATTATATCTTCCTCATTACAGGATAAAAATAAGTAACTTTTGTCAAAGAAACATTTTGTTCCTTTATAGGTCATAAAACGCCTTATGAACATAGGCGAGCTTAAATGCGAAAAATCAATAGATTTTTCAAATATATTTCCAAGAATTTGACATATTTTAAATTCGTTAAAATCCAATTTTCTCATTTTAATAATTCCTTAATTTATGCTCCTTTCAACCTTTATTATCGAATTTAAATAACACAGTTCATAAATAAAGTAAATGCGAGACTGTCTCTCGCGGTTTGGGTGGACCATGTGCGGCACCTTTTAATCAAAAAGTTAACTAATTGATACAATTAAATTAGCACACGAAAAAATTCCTATCATTATTTTTTTCTATTTTAAAAAGAAAAATGCATAATTTGCATAATATTAAATAGCGAATTTGAAATTTAATTTAAAAATATATTGAACATTTACTCCGAATCTAAATCAAAATTTTAAGAGACAATGTGCCAGAAAAAGTTTTATCATTTATCAAATCTCGCGTTTTCGCTAACTGAAACCAGTATCGTTTTGCCAAAAACCACGCAAAACTAAAATTAATTTCTTTTTTTAAAAAATTAGAAATTTATTTGCCACTCATCTCAATTTATTAAAAAAAATTCTTTGTCACTAATAATGCTTATTCACAAATATAATCACACTTAATTACTCATAAAAAGTAGAAATAAACCACAAATCGTTTGGGTCAGTATTCAATACGATATCATCTAAGCACAATCGCCCTTTGTTTCTATCTCCAGTTGCTGGAGAAGTCATTACGAATCTAAGACCATAGATACCACTTGTATTTGCGGCTTCATATCTATCAATTTGTTCTGTTTTAATCGAAAATCCATTTGGCAAATCTTGAAACATATCAAAATCCAGAGACCGGTTTCCGTTTGCGTCCATAACCTCTACAACCGCTGTACAATTAGAACTATCTAAACCTTCTTTATCACTCCATAAAGTTATCCCAAACATATATGAATAAACAGGTTTATCAAAATAAAGTTCTAAATAAGCTTTTCCTGCATTCTGTCTTTTTGGAGATAAAATGACATACGAATCTTCAATATATCCGCATCTTAACCTATTTGTTGTAATTGTTAGACCATGATCGGTAATTGTAGTCGTTGTATGACCATCTTTATTACTTTCAAAAAAGTATTGTGGTTCAAATCCCCGTTCATTTGGTTTGATTTGAACTTTGCGATTAAAATCGTCTGGTTCTGTAAATTCAAATAATTCAGAATAGTAATTTCCACTTATAAAGGATAATGTCTGTCTTGCAATAATATATACATAAAAAGTACGACCATTTGCTGATATTATTTTTGCCCATTCATTCTCGCTTAAAGTGTATGATCCGGACCCTCCAGTAGTAACTATATTATTTTTTCTTAAAATTTCTTGTCCTTTAGCGTTTAAAAATACCAAATCAAAGTTATTATAATATAAGTACTTGCTGCCCATGAAAGTTGACCAAGCAAACGTAGGGAGTTCGTCCAAGTAATTATTTGAGATAGTTATATTACTAACAGCTATATTAAATTTAGCAAGAAGTGTTCCTAAATCATAACGATTATATCCATCCTCGTACAAATCATTAATAAATTCATAAAAAGTGTGTGGTTTATTTTCAATAACAATGTTCCAAAGTGTGTTTGGATCAATAGAAAACTTGTCAAATTCATCTGTTTTACTTGAAGATAATTTAAACAAAAACTGTTGTACTGCAAGTTCATCAGCATCTCCGAAAGATTCTTTTCTAGAAAGAGTACCATAATAATCTAAATCGCATTTTGCTCCATTATAAGCTGTGTAAAAAGTATCCCCTACTGTATTTATTGTTTTTAAATCATCAGAAAACGTTGATTGCGCAATAGTTGACCAGTACGTTGGCCATCCTTCAGCCCAAGCAAGCCTTAAACCAAGATCCTTTGACTGCTCTAAATTGTATTTTCTAGTTATTCCGTCTTCTTTTATGTCATACTGCTCGTCGATAGCATTAAAACCGATTGTATGTTGAACTCCAGGATTGTCTTCTATACCATAACATTTTTGGACATGATGTCCATATTCATGTCCAATAACATCCCAAGAAGAATATGAATTAGGAAAAGAATCTTCAGGCGTAGCACTAGATATTGTAACAGCATTTGTATCACCATCATAAAATGAGCTCTCGTTAGGATCGCCAGGATAGTTGAAAGTACAAAACGTTAAAGGTGTTCCTGCATTCATTGATTTAGCATAATCAGCAAAATTTTTGGCGGCTTGAAATATAATCATTGCTTTACCAATATCTCCGTCATTTATTGGGGAAAAAGTATAGGAATAAGTGAAATTCCCACTACTCCCTGACATTTCTTTTGACATAGCATAAACCCCGTTATTTGACACATTAACCGATTCTCCATTGTCTGCATAAACAGTGATAGTAGGTCTCCCTGAGCCAATATACCATATATCACTGTAGTTAAAATTATAATACCCAGTTTGGTTAGTATAAGTTGTTGAACTCCACCAACTACCGTTAATTGTAATCTTGACTTTTGCTCCTATTAAAGGATGAACATTTCCCTGATCATCTGTCCGCTTAAAAGTTCCTGATGTGCTGCCGGTAACACCAATTCCGAGTGGAGAGATTTCTTCATCATATTCGAAAGGATATTCTTCGCCAATCAGATCATAATTAAGAATTTGTCCAGCTTTTCTCTTAGCTGTGTCTAAAGAATAAGAAGATGAATAAAATTTACCTGAACTATCGCTTGCAAAATATAAAGTAACTTTATCAATCAGACTATTCTTATTATAAAATTGAAGAGTAATGTTTTCGTTTGCGCAAAAACCTGAAAGATTACATATAATTTCTTCTTCATTAATTACAAAACTTACTAATTCTATTTTACCTACACAGGAAATATTATCTATTTCAGTTGTGCTAGTAAAACGAAAACATCCAAAAACACCATCAATCACTTGTTCCGAATCAATACAGCTAACCTTTTCATTATTAAAAGATGGTTCATTAAGCAACATAGATTCTTTACATATCTCTTTTTCTTTTAAACATGTTTCAGAAAACACCTTTCTAGCATTTTTATCATTAGCATTTAAGTAAACACTTTCAAAATTGCATTGCATTCCAATTAACCATACGGCTATTGATGCAAGTAAGAATCTAGTTTTTCCTTTCATACATTTCACTCCTTTGACTACTTATCCAAACTATTTGCATACTTAGCAAAAGTTATTTCATTGTTTACCTTTTTAAAATGTAAACCTGCTATATGAACTCCACCAAGCAATGTTGTGCTCCCTTTTATAACTTCATTATCCTCATTTAATAGGCGAACGGTGTAGCAAACATGCCCTCGTTCAATAGAAAATTCGTCAAGCGGTATTAAATCATTAAATCCAAACCTAAAAGTTTTAGAAAATGAACCATCACTTTCTTTTCTAGAGGATATCAAATATTTACTTTCAACAAAAAAATCTGGTAATTCAATATAAGAAATTGAAATATCAATATTTAATTGATTTCTTATACATCTTTGAAGTACAAACCTTCCATAACTAGGATCATTAAAAATATAATTAAACTTCTCAACAAAACCTTGATAATAACCAGCATAGACAGTAAGTTTAACTATACTTTCTTGTTTAGATTCGGCTCTAACTGCTGTTGAAAGCCACGGTCTTGGTTCACTAGAATTAGCGTTGCTTGAAAGACCGGATTCTACAAATTGAGGTTCGCCATTACTTGCAGAACATCCTGCAATTGAAAAAACGATAAACAGCAATATACCTATGATAGAAATTTTCTTCTTTTTCATTTATTCGTCTTTCCTTAAATCGTAGTTAATATAAATATATTACTCTTACTAACTATTATTATTTTAACACATACAGCATCAACCAAATTTAAATTTTTTCAAGTTACCAATAAAACAACTATGCTTATCTTGTTGGCAAGACGATGAAAACTTAAAAATTTTTAGGGATATCTTTGCAAAACTTCATTTTAGCCACAATATATTAAACAGTTTTTACGATTAAATGAAAACTAAAAATATTCGATAAACATCAAAACTTTGTTCAAAAATTTTAATATTTTCTCGTAAATTACTTGTTAATTTGAAAAAATAATATTTTTCTATTGTGATTTTATTAAGATATAAAAGTTTGTGAATTTAAGGATGTGCTTTTTATTTCGGGATTGTTTTATGCATTACAATTTAAAACTCCAAACAATTTAAAGGCTCTTTTAATTTCAATTTACTCCGAATCTAAATCAAAATTTTTGCACGACAATGTGCCCGAAAAAGTTTCATCATTCATCAAATTTTGAACTTTTCTTAGATAAAATTACTTGCATTTATCACAAAAACCCTGCAAAACTCAAATTAATTTCTTATTTCACAAGAATTTTGAAGTTTATCAAGTTCTCATCTCATTTTCTTAAACCAGTACTTTTTCTATTAATATCGAT
>CALVRY010000078.1 GCA_944358755.1 uncultured Bacilli bacterium | reverse complement strand
TTGCTTTAAAATTCCATTTCGTATTATAATTTTAAAGTTCGATTTTGAATTTTAAGGAAGCAAAAATGAAAAAAGATTTAATGAGAAAATATACGATTTCGATTATAAGGGTGGAAGAACTTTATTCTTATTATGGAATGAAACTTGGAATAAATGAATCAGAGTTTTGCCTTCTTTATGCTTTGTATCCAAATTACATACTTTCTCAAAAAGAAATAAGTGTTGATTGGGCAATCCCAAAGTCAACATTAAATACAATTGTTAAAAAATACGAAAACAAAGGATACTTAATTGTTGAAAGGAAAGAAGGAACTAAAAGAGAGTTACTCATTAAACTTTCTAAAAGCGGAAAAAAGCTTGCTTAAGAATCGTTGAAGCCTATTTATAAAGCTGAAAAAAAGGCTATCCGAAAGTTTTTAGAAAAATACGATGAAAGCTATTTAAGCGCACTGGACGATTTCTCTTTGTATCTTAAAGAAGCGTTTGAAAATTAAGTCGCAATTGTCTTAAGTTTAGGAGGTCAAAAAGGTGGTTAATAATCAATATTTTGAAAATGCAAAAATTAGCAAATTATTCTTTAAAATTGCTATTCCTGGGGCAATTGGCATGTTATTTAGTGCCATTTATGCTGTATTTGATGGAATTTTTGTATCTAATTTTTTAGGCGATGTTGCATTTGCTGCTTTCAATTTAATGTATCCATTTTATTTTATTTTAGTGTCAATAGCTGATTTGATTGGCGTTGGATCAAGCGTTCTTATAGCTATAGCTTTGGGGAAAAAAGATACTGAAAAAGCTAGCAGATTATTTACGGCTTCAGTTTTATTAATAGTAGGATTAGAAGCACTTGTTGGGCTTATTTTTTATTTTTGTTCTCCAGCTTTAATTCAAGCAATGGGAGCAGAAGACGAATTATTTCAACTATCTTTAGATTATTTCCGAATTTTCTGTATTTGCTTACCTTTTATTTCACTTTTTTATGCCGTGGATAATTTTTTAAGAATTTGTGGAAAAATAAAAACAAGTATGTTTTTAAATATTACAATGTCCATTTTAGTAGTGTTAATTGAGTATTTGTTTTTAGGCATTATTAAAATGGGAATAGTAGGAAGTGCGCTTGCAGTTTCTTTATCAATATTTATTTGTACGATTTTAGCTCTTTTAAAATTCGTTAGAGGCAAATTAGTTCTCAAATTTACAAAGCCAAAATTCTATTTTAATGAAGTTTTTTCAATATTTAAAAATGGCGGCGCAACTTTTATTAATAATATTTCTGCAAGATTAATGGGTATTATTTTTAATATTTTGCTTTTACAATTAGCAGGCCAAGATGGTGTTAATTCATATGGAGTTATTATTAATATTAGTGAATTTATTATTCCTTTAATGTATGGAACCTGTGACTCTTTACAACCTGCTACTGGTTATAATCTTGGTGCGGGGCATATTGATAGAGTTAAAAAGATTCAAAAATATGCATTTTTGTCATCTTTTGTAATTTGCATAGTTTCGTTTGCGTTGCTACTTGGTTTTACACAAAATTTTGTAGAAATTTTCATATCTAGAGAAAATATTGTTGCAATTCAAATGGCAGTCAATGCTTTAGGAATATTCTCATTTACTTATTTAACAAAATGGATTTCTTATGCTGGCCAATCATTCTTTTCATCAATTGAAAAACCAATTGAATCTTCAATAATCTCTATTTCTGTTGCGTTAATTGTACCTGCCATTTTAGTAGGATGTTTTTATTCTCTAGGACTCAATGGAATTTGGTTAAATTTCCCAATTACTTCTTTAATAGTTGCAATTGAAACTATAATAATTATGTTAATTCTAAATAAAAGGAAAACATTATATGTAAAAAAGTGAAAAAATCTAGAAATTTTTAAAAAAAACTAGACTTTTGCAGTCTTTTTATAGAAAATAATACTAATTTTTAGGAAAGTTTGACAAACTTATTTACTTTTTGTTGTTTTAAAAAAGCTATATTTATCTTAATATTAATAAAGAAATATTAAGATTTTTTGGAGTTTTAAAAAATGAAAAAATGCAAAATTACAATTTTAAAAACTACGCTTCAAGAAGAACTAGCCGAAGAATATGGAATTAAAGGATTTGGTGTATGCCCTCTTATGAAAGAAGGACAAGTTTTTTATTCCGATTATGCTAAACCAGAAGGATTTTGTGATGAAGCTTGGAAAGCAATTTATCAATATGTTTTTGCATTAGCAAATGGTTCTAATGGATGGTACGACGAAACTTGGATAGATACTAAAAAACATCCTGGACAGCCATAGTTTCGTGCAATGATGGTTTAAGACCAGTAATTATTAAAATAGAAAGAATTGAAGATGAAAATTAAAGGAATTATTTATGATTTTAATGGCACCATGTTTTTTGATGGTGATTTTCAAAATCAAGCGTGGAGTAAATTTTTCCTAGAAAAATATAATCGTAAAGTTAATAAGGAAGAATTTGATTTATATATTCATGGTGTTAATTCGATTGATACTTTCAAATATTTTCTTGGTAAAAGTCTTACTTTTGACGAAGCAAAGGAATTAGAAGAAGAAAAAGAAATAATTTATCGCGATTTATGTTTAAAAAATAAAGAATTTAAACTAGCTGATGGATTAGAAGAATTTTTAAATTTTGCTAAAAGAAAAGGTCTTAAACAAAATATTGCAACTGCCTCGGCTTTTAAAAATACAAAATTTTTCTTTGATAATTTAAATTTATATAGATGGTTTGATTTAAGTAAAACTGCATATAACAATGGAAAAATAAAAAGTAAGCCAGATCCTGAGATTTTTATTATTGCCGCTAGCAATCTAGGTTTAAATTTATCTGAATGTATTGTTTTTGAAGACTCAAGAAATGGAATAATTGCTGCAAAAAGTGGTGGAGCCAAATTAATTGTTGGTGTTGCTTCTAGATTAAACAAAGATTAACTTAAAAGTTATGGTGCTGATTTAGTAATTAATAACTATATAAATTTAGAAAATATATTATTTGACAATTAATATAATTAAAACGGAGGACGTAAAATGAAGTATGTAATAATTGGTGGAGTTGCAAGTGGAGCAAGTTTTGCTTGTAGATTAAGAAGACTTGATGAAAATTGTGAAATTGTAATTTATGAAAAAACAAATTTTGTATCTTATGCAAATTGTGGTCTACCTTATTACATTTCTTCAACAATCGAGAGTCAAGATAGTCTAACTTTACAAACTCCAGCAAGTTTAAAAAGCAGATTTAATATTGATGTTAAAACTAATTCGGAAGTCGTTGAAGTTTTAAACACAGAACATAAAATTAGAATAAAAAACCTTAAAACTGCAGAGATTTTTACTGATTCATATGATAAATTAATCATTGCAACTGGGGCAGAAGCTATTAAAATTGCACCATTAAGTGATAAAATTTTTGAACTCAAAACGGTTGAAGATGCTTCGAAAATCAAAAGATATATCATAGGAAATAAAGTAAAAAGTGCAATTGTAATTGGCGGAGGTTTTATTGGTTTAGAAATTTTAGAAAACCTAGCTAAGTTAAATATTAAGGTCACTCTAATAGAAGCTCAAAACCATTGTCTTGCTAATCTTGATTCAGAAATGGCGACTTTGGCACATAATGAAATAACTAAACATGGAATTGATCTAAAGTTAAAAATATTTGTTATGAATGTTAGTGAAGATAAAGATAAAGTTAAGGTTTCAACTGATAAAGGAGAATTCACCTCAGAAATTTTAATCCAAGCAATAGGAGTAAAACCTGCATCAGAATTAGCAAATGGCAAATTAGATTTAGGACTAAAGAATTCAATAAAAGTTAATTCTAATTTCACAACTAGTGATCCTGACATTTTTGCAATTGGTGATGTTACGTCTTGCGTTTCTGAAATTGATAATAGCGAGACCTACATTCCTTTAGCAGGATTAGCTAATAAAGAAGGAAGAGAGTTAGCTAATTTTCTTATAAATAAAGAGGAAATGGCGATAAGAGCATTAGGCACATCAATTTTAAAACTTTTTGATTTGTCGATAGCATCAACTGGTTTTAATGAAGCACAATTGAAAACAAAAAAGCTTGAATATGGGAAAATTTATTTAACACCTGCAAATCACGCGACTTATTACCCAGGTAGTAAAGCTCTAACAATAAAAGTATTATTTGATAAAAAAAGTTATGAAATTCTTGGCGCACAAATTATCGGAGAAGAAGGCGTTGATAAACGAATAGATTTGTTAGCAGCGATGATGAAATTCAAAATCAAAGGATATGAACTTAAAAATCTAGAATTATCATATGCTCCACCTTTTGGTTCGGCAAAAGATCCTATTAACATGGTTGGTTATATGATTGAAAATATTAAAAATAACCTAGTGAAACAATTTTATGCTGAAGATATCGAATCAATTAAAAACAACCCAAATTGTATGATAGTTGATGTTAGAACAAAAGCTGAATTTGAGGCAGAAAATATCGAAGGAAGTATAAATATTCCTATCGATGAATTGAGAGAAAACCTTGCAAAAATTGATAAAAATAAAGAAATTTGTTTAATTTGCTTAAGCGCAATTAGATCTTATATTGCTTGTAGAATCTTAACTCAAAAAGGTTATAAATGTTCTCATTTAGCTGGTGGCTTTAAGATTTATAAGCTTTACAAAAACATAATTTAAAATGCATACTAAATTTTTAGTTTTAATAGATTCTTTTAAAGGATCAATTTCTTCGCTCGAACTAGCTAGACTATTTAAAGCGAATTTAACAGGATCTAAAACTTATCCAATTTCGGATGGTGGAGATGGTTTTTACGAAACAATCGAATATTATAAAAAAGGGAAAGAAGTTTTTATAAATGTTAAATCTCTTGAAAATAAAGAAATCATAATACCAGTATTGATTGATGATAAAAATAACGCATATTTGGAATCCGCAAAAATAATTGGATTAACACTTTTAAAAGATTTGAATAAATCATCCATTTTCGATAGAACTAGTTTAGGATTAGGGCAAGCACTAGTAAGATTAAACGATTTTAAAATAAATAAGTTATTTTTGGGATTAGGTGGAAGTGGGACTTCAGATTTAGGTTTAGGTGTATTAACGGCTTTAGGTTATAAATTTTTAAATAAAGAGAACGTAGAAATTGAAAATTTAAACATTCGTAAAGCTAAATCGATTAAGAAAATTGATTTAAATGGCGTTATCAAATTGAATTATGAAATAACAATTGTCAACGATTGTAAAAACGAACTTTTTGGAAAAAATGGTGCAAATTTTGTTTACGCACCACAAAAAGGAGCGAATAAACACGAAATTTCTATAC
>CALVRY010000077.1 GCA_944358755.1 uncultured Bacilli bacterium | reverse complement strand
TTTATTTCTTTTTTATTAACTCTAGCTAAAAAGACGATATCAGTATAATAAGTTATATCACTATTTGGATAAACCATTCTACCTTCTTTGCCAGAATAAATTCCAATCAAAGATAAATCACTTTCTTTTAATTTAATTCCGGTTTCTTCATAGCACTCTCTAATAGCTCCTTCTTTTACTTTTTCACCCATGTTTAAAGCGCCACCTGGAAAAGAATATCCAAGTCCATCACTTCGAGTTTCAAGAAGCACCTCATCTTTTTCGTTTAATACAAGAGTCGCTACTCCAATTGCCATAACTTCGCTATGGCCAACTATTTTTCTAATATATTTAATGTAATCTTCCATAAAAAAATTATCTACTTTTCCTTTCGGAAAGTGTAGATAATTTTTAATTAATTTAGTGATTTATTTATTATTTTGTTTCGATGATTTTGATTCTTCTATCAACGTCTTCATTAATAGAAATTGTGCCATTTGCTTGTCTTGACATTTTCATAGTCACTTCATTCACTGTTGCTTCAAGAGTAGCATTAGCATCCATGTCTCTCAAAATTCCATCATAGCCAAAACCATATTTTACTGAACCTTCAACTTTAGCGTTAGTCATTTGTGTTGAAAATTGCCCATCAAACATTGTACTTGCGCTCAATTCAAAATTAATTCGATCACCAGTTTTTGTGATTGTCATTGATGTATCGGCAGTATTCAAATCTCCAATCATCGCTTCGAAAGTATAATCTTCTAAAGATATATTTTGTGATAAGTTTGCTAAAATTTCGTCTAAATCGTTTTGAGTAAATTCTTCACCTTTATTTGAAACAGGTTCAGCTCCATTTTCAGCCATTGCTGTCCATAAAACGCCATCAATTACAGCAATTTCCATTTCCATTGAATTTTTAGAACCGGATCCCTCAGTGCTCATGAAAGAGTAAGCATAAAAATTTTCAACAGAACTAGCATCAATAACAGAAACAATCTTTTGAGTGGCGGATTGAGTTTTTTCTCCTACAGTTTGAGAAGAATTCATATCCATATTAACAGACATCTTCAAAACTTCACTCATGTCATCGATTTTGTTTTCTGCAAAAATTTTCTTTGCCTCTTCAAGAGTAATTTCTTCCCCACCACAAGAAACAAGTGCCAATGGTAAAACGAGTAACGATAAATATTTTTTCTTCATATGAGTTTAACTCCTTCTTTTTCATTAATTATAAAATAACTGACATTTTTTTCAATGTTATTTGAAAGTTTATTTTGAGAAAATAAACGAAAAATTCCTGAGATTTTTTCAAAATTTCCCAGGAAATTTTCATTTTATTTTTCTATTTTTCTAGTCGTGAAAACTTTTACGTTTTTCGTGAAAACAACTATTTACTTATATTTATAGAAACCTTCTCCACTAGCAACGCCAGTTTTGCCTTCATCAAGATATTTTTTAAGAAGTTTTTCCATTCCTTTAAAATTGTATGGCATCATCATCTTTTTGAGTAATGGTGAAATAATTCCTGGAACTTTTTGATATTGAGTGACGATATTATATGCAGTTTGAAGTCCAACAATATCAAAGATTCTAAATGGTCCTTGAGGAGCTCCTGTGCCAGTAGTCCAGGCTTTATCAATACTTGCAGGATCGCTTACGCCATTTACAAATAAATCAAGTCCACTTAATAAGAAAGGAACGAGTAAAGAATTTAAAAGATAACCATTTTTCTCTTTTAAAACTGGTAGAGGGAACATTCTGATAGCTTTTGCAAATTCAAAAGCTTTATCAAAACTTTCTTTACTGGTTTTATCATGCCCCATTACTTCAGTTACATTATTTTTCCAAATATGATTTGCAAAATGTAATGCCAAAAAGTGTGATGGATTACCAGTATATTTAGCAAATTGAGATGGAAGCAATGTGCTTGAATTAGATAAAATCAAGGCATTTTTATTTAAATAAGGTGCTACCTTTTTATAAAATTCTATCTTTTGATCAGCAAATTCTGCCATTGATTCAACTAATAAATCACAATCTTTTAATGCTTCTTTTAAATCTGTAGAAAGCTTTAAATTTTTATAAGCTTCTTCAGTTTTCTTAATACATTCTTCTTTATTAAATGTTTCAAAATCACTAATTCCACTTGCCCAGATTGCAGGATTTGGTTCTTTTAAAGAAGCCATTTCTTCAATAGTTTCAAGATAAACCTTATGTAAATTATCAATCTTAGGCTCACATCTTTTAACACTAGCTTCGCTTCTTAACCAAATAGTGACATTAAAGCCACAATATGCTGCTTGAAAAGCGATTTGACTACCTAAAACGCCTCCTCCAGCAACAACAACATTTTTAATATCCATTATTTTTTTCCTCCGATATTTATTAATAAATTATATCACTTTTAACAAAGTGAGGTAAAAATATAACTCAAAAATAAAATTTTTTTAAAAAAAATTATTGTTAAATTTCTCGATATTTATCGTATAAATTTAAGATGTCAGAAAATTATTTCAAAATTTTTAAAAAAATTTTTTAACATTTTTCGAATTGATATCCATTGTACTATATGAGGAGGTATTAAATTATGACTTAGCGTAAAATATATCAAAACGCTAACCGGAAGGCCTAGCTCCATGGTTATAAAATCGCTTCTATTACTCACCTGATAGAATGAGTATGTAAATAGGAAGAAGCACTTAGTGTACTAGGAAAGTTTTATATTAATAACTTAACCTCTATCAAATTTTAGTAGGGATAGGGAGTCCCAAATTGACGCTTGCGGAGACTCAAGATAAAACTTAGAAATAAGCGAGTCGTTGAAGCAAGAAGGTGTTATAAGACATTGATATAATTCTCAATTAAAGTGTCAACAATTGAATCACTTAAACCAATCATTGGCACATAAATTGTTTTAGATTTTAAAATCTCGCTGGCTTTTTTAAAAATATTACCAGCAGGAATAATAACATCAGCTCTATCTGGTTTAAGGTCAAATTTAGCCATTCTTTGCGAAGGAGTATATTTAATTAAATCATCGTAAATTGAATTTAAATCATCAACACTTAAATAATTTAAATCCTTTTTATTAGATTTCTTTTTACTCATCTTCCAATAACGGTTAATATTTCCACCAGTTCCAACAATGTCGAGGTTACCATATTTTTTATGATAATCTTCAAGTAAGTCTTCAAATTTACCCCATGTTTCTTTTTTATCCTTATGGGCTAAAATTCTTAAGGTACCAAGTTCAAATGAAGTACTTTCGGTGGCTTTACCTTTAGAAACTAATGTGACTTCTGTAGAGCCACCTCCTACATCTATGAAGACATATTTATCATCATCAAGAGCAAAATCTTTAGCAATTTTAGAAATTGTTTTAGCTTCAGTTTCGCCATCAATTATCGAAATCTGAACGCCAGTTTCTTTACGAATTCTTTCAATGACTTCAGCACCATTTCGCGCTTCTCTCATTGCGCTAGTTGCAAGACAAGAGTAAGAAACTACATCATAAATATTCATTAAATCTCTAAAAGATGAAATGCATAATGATAATTGATGAATTTTTCTTTCAGATAATTCACCAATACTATAAACATCAGCACCAAGGCGAAGAGGAACTCTTACTTTATTAACCTCTACCGCTTCGAGTTCTCTATTTTCATTATAAAAGGCATCTTTAATTACAAGACGAGCACCATTTGTGCCAATATCAATACCTGCATAATATCCACTTTTCATGTATAAACCTCGTTTATTTATTTGTTTTGCTGTAATAATTATACAACTCTTCTTGACTTCTAAAAGGTTTATCTTGATTAAGGAATTTCTTATATTCATCATTTCCTAAGGCTAAAACGCCTTTAACGTTATCTTTTAAACCATAATCAACAATCATCGTTAATTCTTTTTTGATATCTTCATCGTAAACTGGGGTAATAACTTCTATTCTGTTATATAGATTTCTTGGCATCCAATCTGCGCTACCCATAAATACAAGAGGGTTACCAGCATTTTCAAAAATAAAGATACGAGAATGCTCTAAATAACGATCAATTATGGCATGAACATTTAAATTTTTAGCTAATTCTTCATTTAATTTAAGCGAAGAATTACCTCTAATTAAAAGATCAGTTTTTACACCGCGTAAAGCTGCATTATATAAAAGTTTCACCATTGGTTTATCGGTTATATGATTAATTTTTATTTTAATTCCACTAGGTAAACCAGCTTCATGATTTTTAATTTCATTTTTTATTAACTTTTCAAAAACTGATTGCATGTGTAAAGGTGAAACAAGCAAGTTCTTGAAGTTATGCTTTTCATAAGGATTTGCAATTAAATCAAAGATTTCTTTTACTTCTTTAACTATTTTTGGATTAGATGTAAAAAGTAAACAATCAGTATAAGTTTTGGCGTTTCCTTCATGGAAATTACCTGTTGAAATAATTGCAATATCACTTCCATTTTTAACTTTTATATACACGATTTTTCCATGAACTTTAAAGCCTTCTTTACCAGTTAAAATCTCAACTCCTGCATCACGAAGGGTTTGCGAAATTAAAATATTACTAGATTCATCAAAACGTGCTAAAAGTTCAACCATGCAGGTGACTTTTTTGCCATTTTTTGAAGCATTTGATAAAGCTTGAATAACTTTCGAATCTTTAGCGGCACGATAAATTGAAGCTTTAATTTCTGTAACATTAGGCGAAATTGCCGCTTCTTGTAAAACATTAATAAAAGCATTAAAAGATTCATAAGGCACATGAATCAAAATATCTTTTTTAGCGATAATATCGATTAAAGAAGGCGTAATCTTAAATGCTTTTTCAAAAGATTGAGGCCATGAAGGATAAGCAAGTCCATTTCCTTCAATTCGAGGGAATTTCATTAAATCTTTATTATTATGATATTTTCCACCACGAGTAATAATATCAGTGTCTTCAATTTCTAGTTTTTTAATAAGTTTTTCTTGTAAATCTTTAGGCATGCCTTCACCAAAAACTATACGAACTGGAATTCCTCTTTTTCTTTCTTTTATTGCAACTGAAATTGATTTTAAAACACCTTCTTCTGGATCAGATTCAACTTCCATTTCGGCGTCTTTTGAAAACTTAAAAGCGTAAGCTTCAAATTTAAGATATGGTAAATTTTTAAAGATATAATCAAGATTTAAACGCACTACATCATCAAGATATATATAATAATGATTTTTATCTTCACTTGGTAAAGAAATAAATCTGCCACAATGTGAAGTTGGAAGAGGAATTAATGCGTAACAATTTTTATCTTCTTTATTAGTTAATGGATTACTCATTTTTACTGCAAGATAAATATGAGTATCGTTAACTGAAG
>CALVRY010000076.1 GCA_944358755.1 uncultured Bacilli bacterium | reverse complement strand
ATTAATTTGAAAAATGTTAAAAAATTTTCGAAAATTTTATTTTTTTGATATTTTTTACTAAATAATCTATATTTTAATTTTTACGATAGTTACGGTGATTTTTATCTCTTTTGAGTTATAATTTAATCGAATTGACTAATTTAATTCTTGCACAAAATAAAAAAATCGGTTATAAATTAAGTACATAGAGATAAACATCTCGAATTAATAAAGAAGCAGTAGCAATAATAAAAAACTGCAAAGAAAAGAGAATAGGTTGCGAGCCTATTAACATCATCAAAGTTAAGATGATAGAAAAAAATGAATTGTGTAAAGAAACAATTCATTTTTTTTAAGTTTTAATATTATCTATTGAATGTTGTCATTCATGATATCTTTTAAGATTGCACAAATAACATTTATTGATTTATTGTCGTATCCATCGTTATTAACAATTAAATCAGCGTAATATTGAGATGGACCAATAATTTCTTCATACATTGGTTGAACAGTGGAGAAGTATTGGTTAACAATAGAATTTTGATCACGTCCTCTTTCGTGTAAATCACGATCCATTCTACGTAACAATCTTCTTTCTCTGCTTGCATTAATGAATATTTTTAAATCGCCAAGTTCTCTAACATCTTTATTAACTAAAGCCATAATTCCTTCAACGATTATTAATTTATTTGGTTCAACATGAACAACTTCCTTGGCTCTTGTGTGAGCGACATAATCATAAGTAGGTTTATCAACTGCATGATCATTTTTAAGCATAAGTAGTTGCTCTTTCATAAGTTTCCAATCAAAAGCTTTTGGATGGTCGAAATTTTGCTTTTTTCTGTCTTCAAGTGCCATAGATGATAAATCTTTATAATAATCATCGATAGAAAAATGAACGATATTATCTGAACCTAATTTCGATATTACTTGGTCAATAACGTAAGTTTTGCCACTAGCGGAACCTCCGCCAACTAATATAATTTTTGCCATTTTTGTGTGCCCTTAAAATTCTATCATTAATTAGCAAATATCAAAACTAATTTTAAAATTAATTTTTTGGATATTTTTAGTATATTTCTAGTTAACAATAAGTATTAAATTAGTAGTAAATTAGTATTTATGTAAAAATTTAAACATTTTTATTAAATATTAGTGCCTTTGTTATATAATTGAGACATGAAAATATCACATATAATATTTTCGAAAAGATTGGTAAGGTACTTAAATGAAATATAAGATTTGCGTAGATAGTAGCTCAAATTTAGTAAACAGCTACATTAATGATGAAAAAATAGGGTTTAAAGTTATCCCATTAACAATTCGCGTTGGAAAAAAAGAATTTGTTGATGATGATAATTTAAATGTTGCTTCAATGTTAAAAGAGGTAGAAGAAACTAAAGAACAATGTTCGTCTTCTTGTCCATCTCCAAGTGATTTTTTAGAAAACTATCAAAACGCAGAACACGTCATCTGTATCACAATAAGTAAAAAGTTAAGCGGATCTTTTAACAGCGCATGTGTTGCTCGTGATATGAGCGAAAATAAAGACAATATTTTTGTTATTGACAGCAAATTAACAGCAGGTGCCATGAGACTTCTTGTTGATAAAGCTTATGAACTTTGCAAAAAAGACATTGATTTTGATGAAATTAAAGCTGAATTAACAAAATATCGTGATTCCATTCAATTATTATTTGTTTTAGACAAGTTTGATAACTTAGTTAGAAACGGCAGAATGAGCAAAGTTACGGCTTTTATTGCACAACTTGCTGCAATTAAACCACTTTGCTATGGTGATGATGGCGAAATTAAAATTAAAGAAAAGATCAGAACATTTAAAGGTGTTTTAAAAAGATTAGTTCACAATATTGGTGTCATGTGTCCCGTAACAAAAGGTAGAACTTGTGTAATTTCACACACCGATAACAAAGAAAGTGCCTTATTCTTAAAAACTTTAATCGAACAAGAATATGAATTCGACAAAATTATTCTTGATGATAACAGAGGACTTTGTTCTTTTTACGCTTTACGCGGCGGATTAATTGTTAGTTTTTAAACTATAAAAGAAAGTAAATTTTTGCTATATTATTTCTCATGAAGAGAGTTACGCGTACCGAGAAATATAAGCAATATCGTGAGGAAATTAAAAATTCCTCACTTTTTAGTGAAAAGAAGGCGCAAACAACTCAAAAAACAAGCGAAAGGATGCTTGAAAACATTAAAAATAACATTAATGGACAACAAAAAAATACGAGCAAACACAAATTAGACAAAAAAGAAGAGAAAAAGTTAGAAAAATCTGTCTATGACATATATACTTCTAAAAGACGTAAAAAAAGATTCTTATATTTTATTTTTGTCTTAATTGTCCTTGCAATTTTAATTGGTATATTCTTATTTTTAGGTAATAAATATTTGGGGTTTAACTTATGGTAAAACATTATTCAATAGCAATAGATGGTCCTAGTGCCAGTGGTAAAAGTACAGTAGCAAAGTTAATTGCTAAAAAACTCGGATTTCTTTATATCGATACAGGTGCAATGTATCGTGCTTTTACGCTTGCAGTTATTGAAGCAAATTTAGATCCTAAAAACGAAGAAGAAAGCAACTCTTTAATCGGAAAAGTCGATATTTCTTTTAATGATATTTATCACATCACATTAAATGGAAAAGATGTCGATGCAAGAGTTAGAGAAAACGATGTTGCAAATAATGTTAGTTACATTGCAAGTTATAAAGAAATTAGACTCTATCTTGTTGATATTCAAAGAAAAATCGCAAGCAACAAAAGTGTTGTAATGGATGGTAGAGATATTGGAACATACGTTTTACCAAATGCAGATTTAAAGATTTATCAAGTTGCGACCCCTGAAGAAAGAGCAAAAAGAAGATATAAAGAAAATTTAGAAAAAGGTATCGAAACAACTTACGAAGCGTGCCTAGAAAATATTAATAAACGTGACTATATCGATTCACATCGTTCTTTTTGCCCATTACATCCAGCAGAAGATAGTATCGAAATTAATACAACAGATATGAGTATTGATGAAGTTGTTAATGCAATTTTAAATATTGCTCACTCGAAAGGAATTAAAAATGTCGAATAAACTCGTTGCAATTATTGGAGCTCCTAGTGTTGGTAAATCAACAATTTTTAATCGTATAATTGGTGAAAGAAAATCAATTATTGAATCTCAAAGAGGAGTTACTAGAGATAGAATTTATTCTCATTCGAGTTGGTTAACTCGTCCTTTTAATGTTGTCGATACAGGTGGAATTGAAGTTGAAAATAGACCATTCCAAGAGCAAATTAGAATGCAAGTTGAAATCGCTATCGATGAAGCTGATATTATCGTTGTGGTCGTTGATGGCAAAATTGGTTTAACAGATGACGATCAAATGGTTGCAAGAATGTTATATAAAACAAATAAGCCTATTATTCTTGCCGTAAACAAAATTGACGATGCACATTTAAAAAATAACATTTATGAATTCTATTCATTAGGTTTAGGTGATCCAATTCCTGTTAGCGGAGCTCATGGCGTAGGAATTGGTGATTTATTAGACAAAATTGTTTCTTATATTCCAGAAGATGATAAAAAAGAAATTGATGCTTCAATTAAATTTTCAATTATCGGACAACCAAATGTTGGGAAATCTAGTTTATGCAATGCAATTTTAAACGAAGATAGAGTTATTGTTTCAAATATTGAAGGCACAACTCGTGACGCGATTGATACTCCATTTACTAGAAACGGAATTGAATATACTGTTATTGACACCGCAGGGCTAAAAAAACGTGGTAAAATCTATGAAGCAATTGATAAATTTGCTGCATTAAGAGCTTTAAGAGCAATTGATGATAGTGATATTGCTATATTAGTAATTGATGGTGCAAAAGGCATCACAGAACAAGATAAACACGTAGTTGGATATGCAGTTGAAGCTAAAAAAGCAATTATTTTAGTTGTTAATAAATGGGATTTAGTCAAAAAAGATAACAATACTCAAAGCGAATTTACTAAAAATATCCGTAAAGAATTTAAATTTTTGGATTATGCACCAGTTATTTATTTAAGTGCAAAAAATAAAACAAAAATTAATGATTTATTCTCTTTAATTAATCAAGTTTATGAATCATTCATTTTTGAAATCAAAACAAGTGTTTTAAACGAAATTATTCAAGAAGCGCAAATGATGAATGAAACTCCAGATTTTAATGGGGGAAGAGCAAGAATATATTATGCTCAACAAGTTGCATCTAAGCCATTAACAATTGCACTATTTGTTAACGAACCTAACTTTATGCATTTTTCTTATTTAAGATATATTGAAAATAGAATTAGAGATGCTTTTGAATTAACTGGTTCTCCAATTAATCTTGTTTTAAGGAAACGAAAATAATGAAAATTTTTACTTTAGGTAGTGGTTCGTGGGGTCTTGCCTTAAGTAATGTTTTAGCAGAAAACAAAAATGAAATTTTTGTATATGCTCGAACTAAAGAAAGATTAAACGAAATAAATTTTGAGCATCGTGCTAAAAAATATTTGGATGATCGAAAACTAAACGAAAATATTATTGCGACTAACGATTTATCAAAAATTAATGAATGTGATTTACTTTTAATTTCTGTTCCATCAAAAGCGATCAATGAAGCAATTAGCGAAATTAATAGATTTATCAATAAAAAGATAGATATTGTAAACGCAACAAAAGGTCTTGAGCCAACAACTAATAAGCGTATTCAAGAATATATTAAGCTCAATTTTAAAAAAGAATTTTTGGGTCGAATTGCTTCGATTCTTGGACCTGGTTTTGCTGGTGAAGTTTGTGATCATAATTTAACTTGTGTAAATAGCGTTAGTGAAGATTTTAATTTTGCAAAAGAAATTCAAAATTTATTTTCAAATATTTATTTTAGAGTTTATGCAAGTAATGATGTAATTGGTTCAGAATATGGATCAAGTATAAAAAATGCAATTGCAATTGCTAGTGGAATCATCAAAGGTCTTGGTTTTAATGAAAATACAAAAGCCGCTTTAATTACTAGAGGCCTAACTGAAATGACAAGATTTGGTGTAAAAAATGGTGCCAAAAAAGAAACATTTTTTGGTTTAACTGGAATCGGCGATTTAGTTCTCACTTGCAACTCTATCTCTTCAAGAAATTATTCTTTTGGTTATAAAATTGGTAAAGAAAAAAATGCAAAAAAAGTGATTGAAGAAAACGATCAAACTATCGAAGGTTTATACACAATTAAAGTTATTTATCATTTAGCAAAAGAAGAAAATATTGATACTCCAATTATTAATGCGCTTTATGAAATTCTTTTTGAATATAAAGAAATTAAAAATACAGTAAAAAATTTAATGTTAAGACCATTAAAGGAAGAAAAATTCGATTAATTTGAATTTTTAAAATAGTAGTATTTTTGTATAAATTTCCTAGGAAAAAATGAAAAAAAGTCCTAGGATTTTTAATTTTTATCGATGTTTTTCGCTTTTTTTCGGGAAATTTTGCATTTATTATTGATAATTTGTTTTTTAC
>CALVRY010000075.1 GCA_944358755.1 uncultured Bacilli bacterium | reverse complement strand
AACAGATGATTTATTTTTTTTAATTAAGCAGCAATTTCGTATACACTAACACGTTTTCTGTTTTTGCCAACTCTTTCATATTTTACAACACCAGCTTTAGTAGCAAAAATTGTATCGTCACTACCCTTTTTAGTATTAATACCAGGATAGATTTTAGTTCCGCGTTGTCTATAAATAATCATTCCTGCTTTACAAAATTGACCATCGCTTCTTTTAGCACCAAGTCTACGACCAGCAGAATCTCTACCGTTCTTAGTACTACCAACACCTTTGTGTGATGCGAATAATTGTAAATCAAGTTTAAAACTGAAATTCATAAACATCATCCTTTCTACAACTTTTTAGATACTTTGATAAATGCTTTATATGATTCTTCAATAGTTTGTAATTGAGTAAGTACTGTTCGCATTACGATTTCATCATGAGGAGTTATTTTATTTTTAGTATCTATTACTAAATTACCCGCAGCGATATTAATAAAATATTCCTTTTGATTTTCTAATGCATTGCAACCACCTACAAGGATTGCACTTACAGCGCTGCAAACAATGTCTTTACCATGGCAATCGTAATCAGCATGACCAATGGCCTCTAGTTTAAGCACTCGACCGTCTGTCTCTAAAAAATTGATTTTAATCATTTTTGTAAATGTATTCCTATTATTTTAAGTTTATACTTTCGATTGTTAAACAAGTATAAGGTTGTCTGTGTCCAATGGTTCTATGATAAGTTGTCTTAGCTTTGTATTTATAGACATGGATCTTTTTGCCTAAACCTTGTTTTTCAACTTTTGCCACGACTGTAGCGCCTTTAATTGTTGGATTACCAGTAACTACTGTTTTATCGCTAACTAAGAGTACATTGTCAAATGTATAGCTGCTTCCAGCTTCAACATTTAATTTTTCAACATAAATCTTTTGTCCGACTTCAACTTTAAGTTGCTTTCCACCAGATAAAATTATTGCGTACATTAAATATGCCTCCATTTTCAAATAATTACTCGCTCTTAAGGTAATTCTTTTAAGAATTTTAGGGACCTTTTTAATGCGGTTGTACCAAAAACGGGTTACAACGCTATTTAGTATACTATTTTAAAAACAATAATCAAGTACTAATGTTAGTTGTAGAAAGAATATTAATGTTTATTTCCGTTGAAACTTGTAACCACCTGGGAGTTGTATTGTTCCATCATCGGTATAAAACAGTTTATAGATTGCTACCGCAACTAAAGCAATCGCCATTACCGCCATAACCGCTGACAAAGTAATAGTTTCCCCACATCGTGTTTCACAAAGTTCACTTTGAGATAAAGGAATCTTATTTCCCACTTAAAAACCTCCTTTCATATAATACGAAGGAGGTCAATTTGAATTTTGTTAAAAATTTTTTAAATATTTTTCAATTTTTTTGAAATTTCTTCGAATTGAGTCTTATAAAGCTCATATTTTTGCTTTTCACTCTCAATTTTATCTTTAGGAGCTTTAGCTAAAAATCTCTCATTGTTAAGCATACCTTCACTACGTTTGATTTCTGAAGCAATTTTTTCTAAGTCTTTAGTCAACTTAGCTTTAATTTCTTCTTTATCGACGCTATCTTTAACAAAAATGGTGATATTTGGAAGAATAATACTACTTGTTCCTTTAACATCGTTTTTAACTTCTTCTAAAGATTTAGCAAATGAATATCTAGCCAAATATTTGGTTAATTCGTTAAATTTGAATGAAGATCTCACATAAATTTCTAAAGCTTCGTTAGGAGCTAGCATATTGTTAACTTTATATTGCCTAATCGCTTCAATTGCTGCCTTTAATGCATCAACTTTCTTAATTGATGTAGTAAATACCAAAGATTTATCAAATTCTGGATAACTTTCTAACATAATTGATTCTTTATGAACCGGTAAGTTAGTATAAATTTCTTCACTAATAAATGGCGAGAAAGGATAAATCATCATTAAAATTGCTTTTAAAGTATATAAAAGTGTGAAATATGTACCTTCAAGATAGCCATTTTCATCTTTTAAACTAACTTTTGTCATTTCTAAGTAGAATGAACAATAATCATCATAAACAAAGTTATAAAGTAAGTCGCTAGCAATACCATATTCATAAGCATCCATCGCTTTAGTAATGCGTTTAATAACATTTTCAAGTTTAGTTAAGATATATTTATCAACTAAATTTAAGCGCTTTTTATCGATATTTTTAGCATCAATATTGGAATAATTTTCAGGAATATTCATTAAAATAAATCTTGCACTATTCCAAATTTTATTTAAGTAATTGCTTGCAGCTTTAACTTTCTCTTCGCTATATCTCATGTCTTGACCAGGAGATGCTGTTGTTGCAAGGAAATATCTTAAACTATCGACACCATATTTATTAATTACATCAATCGGATCAACACCATTTCCTAAAGATTTTGACATTTTTCTTCCTTGAGAATCTCTAACGATTCCATGGATAATGACATCTTTAAATGGAGCTTTGTCTGTGAAATGCAATCCTTGGAAAACCATTCTTGCAACCCAGAAGAAGATAATATCATAACCAGTGACCATACAATCTAATGGATAATATCTCTTAAAATCTGGTGTTTCATCTGGCCAACCTAATGTTTCAAAAGGCCATAAGGCACTAGAGAACCAAGTGTCTAAAACATCTTCATCTTGAACCCAATTTTCCATATCAGTAGGTTTTTGGTCGGTAACTAGTATATTATTAGTGGTTTTCGAGTAGTAAACTGGTATTCGATGACCCCACCACAATTGTCTTGAGATACACCAATCATCACAATTTGACATCCATTGTTTCAAAACTTTTTCAAAACGTTTTGGGAAGAAATTAACTTTACCATCAGTATTTTGATTTTCTAAAACTCTATCAGCAAGCGGTTTCATTTTGATGAACCATTGCTTAGAAAGGATAGGTTCAACTACTGCATCGCTTCTTTCGGAGTGTCCAACTTGGTGCTTAATATGTTCAATTTTAATTAAATTACCATCGGCTTCGATTTGTTTAAGGAGTTCTTTCCTACACTCCATACGGTCCATTCCTGCGTATTTTCCACACTTTTCAGTCATTGTGCCATCTGTATTCATAATAACAGGATGTTCTAAACCATATTTCTTACCAATATTAAAATCGTTAGGGTCATGGGCTGGCGTACATTTCATAGCACCAGTTCCAAATTGAATATCAACGTATTCATCTGCAATAATAGGAAGTTCTTCACCATTTGCTGGATTTATAACTTTTTCGCCAATCACACCAAGATATCTCTTATCTTTTGGGTTTACTACTACGCAAACATCGCCAAACATTGTTTCAGGACGTGTTGTTGCGATAGTTAAATAACGATTTTTATCTTTTACAAATGGATATTTAAAGTAATAAAATTCACCTTCATCTTCTTTATAGACGATTTCAATATTACTTAAAGCAGTTTTCATGACTGGATCATAATTAACGATTCTCTCACCTCTATAAATGAGTCCTTCGTTATATAAAGTGATGAAAACTTTATTAACCGCTTTAATGCAACCTTCATCAAGAGTAAATCTTTCACGAGAATAATCGACCATTATCCCCATTTTTGCCCATTGTTCATGGATTGTATCACTATAAGCTTCTTTCCATGCGTAGCATTCTTTTAAGAAAGCTTCTCTACCAATTTTGAAACGATTTGTGCCTTCTGAAACGAGTTTTGCGTCAACTTTAGCTTGGGTTGCAATACCTGCATGGTCTACTCCAGGTAGATATAAAACATCGAATCCTTTCGCTTTTTTATATCTACAAGTAATATCTTGAATAGTGTTATCAATTGAGTGGCCAATATGTAATTTACCAGTAACGTTTGGAGGAGGAATAACCATTGAAAAACGAGCTTTAGAAATATCTCCAGCCTTAAAATAACCTTTATTTTTCCAATTTTCGTATTTACCTTCTTCGATTTTTTTAAAATCGTATTTCTTATCTAAAGCCATATTTAGCCCTCCACTAAACTCTTATTAATAAAATCTTTTAAGATTTTAATACTTTTTTTGTCATTAATCGATACTAATAAAGGTGCATATTTTTTTGTATCAAAATTTAATTTATTTTCTAAATTTTTATAGATTTTTGATCTCATTGACATATTTAATTTGTCGCATTTTGTCATACAAATTACAAATCGATATTTAAATGAGAGCAAAAAGTTATAAAAATCTAAATCATCATCGGTTGGTTCGTGCCTAGAATCTAACAAAAACACAACAAGTTTTAAACTTTTATTGTCAGTAAAAAAGCCTTCAACCATATCTCCATAAAATTTGTAATCTAAATCTTTTTTAGTTGAAAAACCATACCCTGGACAGTCAACAAGATAAAACTTGTCTTCAACTGAATAATAATTTAAAAGTCGAGTATGTCCTGGTTTTGAACTAGTATAAGCAAGTTTTTTAGAGTTTGTTAAAGCATTAATGAGGCTTGATTTACCAACATTACTTTTACCGACAAAAAGCACCGAGGAGTTATATTCCTCTGGTGCTTCTTTGACGTCAGTTATACTTTTTACGAATTTTGCTTTGTTAAAGTAATATTCTTCCATTTTTTATTTAAAGATGACTTTACATGCATCATCTACGTTTTTCATAAATACAATTTTAAGTTTATCAGTAACTTCTTTAGGAAGTTCGGTAACATTGTGCTTATTACCATCAGGAATAATAATCTTTTTAATACCACTTCTCATAGCTGCAAGTGATTTTTCTCTTAATCCACCAATTGGTAAAGCATTTCCTCTTAAAGTTACTTCGCCCGTCATTGCAATATCTCCACTAACTGGAATCTTACTTAAAGCAGAAATAATCGCACAAGTTATTGCAACTCCAGCACTTGGTCCATCTTTTGGAATAGCACCTTCTGGCACGTGAACGTGAATATCATTATTTTCAAAGATTTTTGAATCAATATGATATTTTTCTGCGTTTGCTTTAACATAATCTAGAGCAATTTCACAGCTTTCTTTCATAACATCGCCTAATTTTCCAGTTAAAACAAGGCGTCCTTTACCTGTGAAATAGTTAACTTCGATTGGTAAAATGTCTCCTCCATAATCAGTATAAGCAAGACCTGTTACAACACCAATTTGTTTGCCTTTTTCTTTTGTTGCAGAATCGAAAGGTTCAACTCCAAGATATTTATTAATATCTTTTTCAGCAATTGTAACATCGAAATTTCCATCAGAGCCTTCACTAACTTTTTCAACAATAACTTTTCTAATGACGCTTGCAATACATCTTTCTAAACTTCTAACACCAGCTTCTCTAGTATAGCGATCAATAATGTAATAAATAGCATCATCATCGAATTTTATTGAATTTTCTTTAAGTCCGTTAGCTTCAAGTTCTTTCTTAATTAAGAAATCTTTTGCAATGTAAAGTTTATCAATTGCGGTATAACTAGGAACATGAATCAATTCTAATCTATCAAGTAATGGAGCAGGAATGTTTTCAATATTATTTGCAGTACAAATAAATAAAACATTGCTTAA
>CALVRY010000074.1 GCA_944358755.1 uncultured Bacilli bacterium | reverse complement strand
TCTTTCTTTAATAAACAATAATTTTTCAATGGTTTAATCATGAATTAATACCTCCAAGCAAATAATATTGTAAACCCAATTTTAGCAATTGCAATAGGAGAGTGCTAATTTTTTTAAAGTTTATTTTCTAATTTCATTGAGATAAATTTTTCTTAAAAAGTTTCATCAAATTAAATTCAAATAAATAAAAAAGAAATCTCTTTGAAATAATCAAATTGAGATTTCTTTTACATCTAGTTTTATATTTATTTATAAAAATTATGGTCTTTTAATAAACTTTAAATCTTTTAATACTTCTTCTTCAGAAATTCCCGTTTCCTTAAGAAACTTATCAAAGTAATCGTAATCAATTTTGTCAAAATCAAATGGAGCATGTGCATCAACGCCAAAAATAAATTTACATCCTATTTTTTTAGCGGTTTTAAAGAAATTAATGTCTGGATAATGAAAACAACCATATTTTAAAGGTAGAAATTTATTATTAGTTTCACCGTTTATATTAATTTCTAAAGGTATATCTTTCTTTTTTGCAGCTAAAGCAATATCTTCAAAAATTTGTTCTACTTCTGGAGTTAAAGTTTGAATATGATTTAAAAATAAATCCGGATGACAAACATAAGAAAAGAAACCAGAATTAATAGCAGCAATTAAATCATTTGCATAACGCCTTGCGCCTTCAAAATCATCATTAAATCTTTGATAGAAAACAGGATATCTATTTTCATCATAAGTTAAATGTTGTCCAACAATTAAATAATCTAACTTGTAATCGTTTAAAAGTTCTTTGTAGTAATTTTCATACCTAGGCATATACTCAATTTCTAAGCCTAAAAAAATGTTAATTTTATCTTTATATTTTTCTTTTAAATGAAGGATTGAATCGCGATAATCTTTAAAATCATTTTGAAAAATCATCCTCATTCCAGGGTGAATAATGTCTTTAAATGGTGCATGGTCTGAAAATCCAAGGTTTTTATAACCAAGTTCAATCGCTTTTAAAACATAATCCTCATCCGGATTTGGTAAAGCGTGTCCACATCTATAGGTATGTGTATGATAATTTGAAATTAATTTATTCATATTTTCAATTAAAGAACAAATAAATAAACACTCAAAAATTGTAAAACAATTCCAGCCGAGACAAAGAAATGGAAAACTGTATGCCGCCAAACACTGTGTTTTTTACCAATTCCATATAAAATAGCACCAACCGAAAAAGAGATTCCGCCAACTAACAAAAGAATAAAGCCTGGCATACCAAGTTTATTGTAAAGTTCTAAGAAATTTAAAATAATTAACCAACCAGCACAAATGTAAATGCTCATTGATAAAGCGCCAAATTTTTTAATATTTACTGAGTTCATGGTTATGCCTAAAGCAATAAGAGCCCAAACAAGAGCAAAAATAAGCCAACCACTCCAATATGTATTATCTAAACCCCAAAGTGGTAATTCTCTCATTGTGATTAAACAAAAAGGTGTGTAAGTCCCAGCTACCAAGAAAAATACAAAATCATGGTCGAGTACTCTTAGAACTCTTTTGCCATTGTTTTTAGCGAGAGCATGATAAATACAAGAAATCGTCATGCAAACAATAATTGCAAGTCCATAAATTGCACAGCTTACATATGCATATGGATCGTTTATCGCAATATGCATTCCTCCTGGTTTATAAACTCCCCCGATTTTACACATCATTAAAACTAGAGCAATGATTCCAAAAAGTCCTGTAAGTCCATGACTTATCGAATTCCATAGCTCATGTGATAATCTATAGTTTGGTAATTCAATATCTCTAACAGCCATAACTAAAATTATAAATATTTAAATGAAAAACAAAAGAAAAATTAATGGTACAAAATAATGTTTTCACGAAAACTGGTAAAAGTTTTCACAGCTATTCTATTTTTTCGTTTTTTCCTAGGAAATTTGATAAATTTTCCTTAGATTTTACAAAAGAAAAAGCCACTTGTAAGGTAGTGCGATACCTATTTAGGGAGTGGCTTTCTTTATATAGAAGGATAAATCTATAAAAGCAATTTAATTATCTAAGGAATGATCTAAAGTCACCGATGAAGTAACCTTCTTTTAAATCTTGATCATAACCATAGAAGTCTTTTCTGGAACTTTCTTTTTCTTCGTTTCTCTCTTGTTCGTATTCATTCATTAATTCTTTTTCTTTCATATCGTTGTTCCTCCTTGAACAACTACATAATACAATGAAAATAAAAAGTGTAAAGTGATAAAAAATACGATAATTATCGTATGAAAACGCTTTCATAAACTATGAAAATTTAAAAAATTCGATAATTATCGTGATATTTCGAACGAAACTTTTTATTTATGAAAGTGTTTACATTTTTTCTTTATTTTTGACTATTTTTATTGATTTAAAAATAGATAAAACCTTTTCTTTATTTTTAATAATTAATTTTCTTAAAGCAAGCAAACCCCAAAGGATAAATGGACAAACAATTATATATAAATCAACTATTAACCACTCATATTCTTTAAAGCTAATAAACAAACTCATATTAAAGAAATCGTTAAAGATTAGACCAAATTGCTCTGATAAATTATCGGCTTGTTTTAAATATCCTGGATTTAAGAATACATCCGGGAAAGCCATGGCCAAAAGAATGGACAATGATACCCCAACTAGTGCGACCCCTGTTGTATAAGTTGAAAATGGTTTACATATATAAAGAAGAACAAATAATCCACTAATTGTAATGTTAATTACTATAAGTGATTCCCAATGTTCAATACCTTGTGGCACGACGGCGTTCAATATAACTGGTATCAAACCAGATATTGTTAATAACAAACCAAAAACGATAGATTTTGAAATAACGTTTATGACAAAGTTTCCTTTAATAGGTTCAGGTTTTGTATTTTGAATTGAGAGCAAGAATCCACAAAGTGCAATTGAAATAAATTCATAGATATAAATAGATTCGATTTCAATTGGCAATCCTGTTGCCATAAAAACACTTAATATTGAAAATGTTCCAATAAAGAAAGATTTGGTTAAGAATAGCAAAACAGATCTCATAATGTTAGAAACCACTCTTCTTCCTTCTTGAAAAACCAAAGGTAAGTGCGAGAAATTATTATCAAGCAAAATAACATCACTCACTGCTTTTGCAGAATCAGCTCCATTATTCATCGCAATCGAACAATCGGCTTGTCTTAAACTTGTTGTATCATTAACGCCATCGCCAACATATCCAACTTTGTGATTCTTATTTTGCAGACAACGAATAATTTCTTGTTTTTGCTCAGGTCTAGTTCTTCCAAAAATTGTATACTTTTCACAAATTTCCTCAATTTCCTCTAATTTTACATTTTCCATTGAAATGTATTTTTCAGAATCTTTAACGCCAGCAAATCCAGCAATCTTACTTACTGTTAAAGTATTGTCGCCGCTTATTATTTTTATCGATATATGTAAATCGTTAAAAAATGATATCGTTTCTTTTATTCCTTTTCTTAATTCGTCTTCTAAAACCAAGATTGCTAAATCTTCTTTTTCATTAGCGAAGCCAATTACCCTATAACCTTCTTTTGCAATTTCTAAAGCTTTTTTCTTACTATCTTCCGAATGAAAAATAAATTCAGGTGCTCCCATTCTATAAATTTCACCACCTTCAAATTGAACTTCACTAAATTTAGTCTTTGAAGAAAATGGCTGTGCCTTATTTGCCTTTAAAATTTCTTTTGCGCCAAATTCTTCCACCAAAGCTTCCCCGGTTTTATTGTTGTCTTTCATTGCATATAAATAAGAAGGTAATACACTTTTTTCATCAAAATCATTGAGTTTTACAAGGTTTTTAAATAAAAACTCCTGAGTTGTAAGGGTACCTGTTTTATCTAGACACAACGTATCAACATGAGATAAGTTTTCAATAGCATAAAGTTCTTGAACCATAGTTTTATGTTTATAAAGTTTTACGATTGACGTAGAAAGTGTAATTGAAGAAAGAAGAATCATTCCAATCGGAATCATTCCAACTAAACTAGCTGCACATTTTGTTAAAATATCCGGAGTAAAAACCCAATGTTCTCCACCCGTTAATGAAGTTCCGATATAATAAATTTTCAAGCCTACGCATAACACAACAGGAATTATGCATATAAGTAAAATTCCAATAATTTTACGAATATTTATCAATAATTCAGATTTTTTCTTGGTAATTTTACTAATTTCATTTTCAAGTTTAGCAATATAGGTCTCTTTACCGACCTTTTCAGCAGTAAGTAATCCGTATCCACTAACCACAAAACTACCAGAAAGAACAGAATCACCTACTTTTTTAATAATTGGTCTGCCTTCGCCAGTTAAATTGCTTTCATTAACGATTAATTCGCCTTCTTTTAAAATCAAATCACAAGGCACTTCATTTCCGCTTTTTAATATAACAGTGTCCCCTTCAACAATTTCTTCTATAGGTACTTTTTCCTCTTTACCTTCTCTGATTACAAGTGACAAAGGGTCAGAAATTAACTTCATTTTTTCAAGAGTATGTTTAGATGCTTCTTGGGAAATTATGCTACACATAGCATTAAAAAATATCACGAATAAGAAGCCATATTTCGTAATTGGTACATATTTAATTCCATTAGGATAAAAAATTTGAAATAAAGCAAAAATTATAGCCAACAAATATAAAATTACATTAAAAAATGTGAAAAAGCTCTCAAATATGATCCTAAAATGACTCTTACCTTTAACTTTTTCTCTTTTATTGTCTCTACCTTCTTTTTTTAGAAGTTCTATTTCTTGATAACTTAATCCTTTTTTATAATTATTCATCAAAATTTAACTCTGCAATCAATAAATTGCTGATATGCTCTCTTTTTGTAATGTTTAACTTGACTTTAGAAGCATTGAAATAAACTCTTCTACTGATTGTTTCTTTGCCATGATTTACAAAAATTTCACACGAAGTTTTATCTAACATAATTAATAATGTTAAATCTTTATATTTATAGATAGATTCCGAAACGATCTGGTTAGTTTTTAAGTAAATCTTGTTCTTAAAATAAAGAATCTCTAATTTCTTATCATTGTTTTCATCAACAAAATCGATTTTAAACTCATCAAATGCTAGCAATTTAATTAAACTTACCGTTGGAATTAAACCATTATCATATTGATATTGTCTTTTAACCTTTTTCATTATTTCTTTATATGGTTTTTGAACAATAAGACCGTGATCTATAGATAAAATTCTTGGATAAGTAAATAAACCACAAGAATTAATATTATTTTCTTGTTCAATTGGTTTATAGTCCCATGAATTAAACCAAGAAATAAGACCTAATTCGTTATCTTTTGTAACAAATAGTTGTGGAGCATAAAAATCTAATGAATTATCCATTTTTCCGCATTTAAGAATCGCAAAATAATCATTTTCTAAATCCATATTTAAGACTAGATAACCAGTTTTGTGTAAATCCTTATCTTTTATTTTTTCAATATAAGAATATACCAAGATATAATCATCCCCAATTTTGCCAACTGCAGGGCATTCAACCATATCTCCAAAAACTTCTAATGGACCAATTTCAAAAGCAAACTTGAAATTTTTTAAAGATTTGCTCTTAAAAACGACAACTTTCCCACGGTTTATTTCTTT
>CALVRY010000073.1 GCA_944358755.1 uncultured Bacilli bacterium | reverse complement strand
ATCTATTTACAGATTTTTATTATGGTGTTCAATATTTTATTTGTATAAATTGTGGATTTTAATATACTAAAATGATAAAATTTTGAATGTAAATTATGATACAAGAAGTTTTTGGAAACAACGTTAAGCAATTTAGAATTCAAAGAGGAATGTCTCAAGATATTTTGGCTGTAAAATGTGAGATTGATCGACCTCAAATTTCGAAAATAGAACAAGGTAAAGTGAATGTTACACTTGATACTATTCAAAGGATAAGTGATGCATTAAAAGTTGATATTCGACAACTTTTTTCACCTAAGATTGACCTACATCCTTTTGTCAAATGGGCTGGCGGGAAAACTCAATTATTAGAAAAATTAAAAAAATTAATGCCTTCTGAATATGATTGTTATTTTGAGCCATTTGTTGGTAGTGGTGCTCTCTTTTTAAATGTTCATCCTGAAAAGGCAGTGATTAATGATTCTAACACTGAATTGATGTGTGCTTATGATTGCTTTAAAGATGATTATCTTTTCGAACAATTAAAAGCAGAATTAAAGGAACATGAGGAGCATCATTCGGAAGAGTATTATTACGAAATTCGTTCAATGGACAAAGATGAAAACTTTTTATCTTTACCAATATACATCAGAGCAGCGAGATTAATTTATTTGAATAAAGCATGTTTTAATGGCCTATATAGAGTTAATTCAAAAGGATATTTTAATGTGCCTTCTGGAAAGAAAGCTAAAGTAAAAACATTTGATGAAAATAATTTCGTAGCTTTACATAATTTCTTTAAGAATAAGAAAATTGTTAATTTGTGTGTAGATTTTGATGAAGCAGTAAAAAGTGCAAAACAAGGTGATTTTGTATATTTCGATCCGCCTTATGACACTCCTGAAAATAAAAATTCTTTCACTTCATATTCAAAAGATAGTTTTGGTAAAGAGGAACAAATAAGACTTGCTGAAGTATATAAAAAGTTATCTAATAAAGGTGTTCTTGTTATGCTTAGCAATCATAATACTTCTTTTATTAGAGAACTTTATAAAGACTTTAACATACATGTTGTAAGTGCTAAAAGAATGATAAATTCGGATGCATCTGGACGTGGATTGATTGAAGAAGTTATTATTACTAATTATTAAACTTGCATTAATTAGTTAAAAAGCTTGCAAAACCTTGATTAAATAATTAAATTTTAAATATGAGAACGAAAATAATTATTAATAATGATGATGTAAAACTATATTTATCAGATTCTTTTAAGCAACTTAAAAAAATAGATGAAAAAACAGTTGATATGATTTTCGCCGATCCACCTTATTTCTTGTCGAGTGGCGGAATTAGCTGCCATTCAGGCAAACAAGTTACTGTAAATAAAGGAAATTGGGATGCAACTTTAACAATCGATGAAAGAATTAAATACAATAGAAAATGGCTAAAAGAGTGTCGCCGAATACTAAAAGATAATGGCACAATCTGGATTAGTGGAACTTTCCATAATATTTATTCGGTTGGCGTAGCGCTTGAAATGGAAGGCTTTTCTATAATTAATAATATTATTTGGCAAAAGCCAAATCCTGCACCAAATCTTGCGTGCAGATGTTTTACTAACTCAACCGAAACTATACTTTGGGCGAGAAAACAATTAACAAAAAATAAAAAGGGTAAACATACTTTTAATTATTCTTTAATGAAAGAAAAAAATAACGGAAAGCAAATGAAAGATGTTTGGCTAATAAACCTTCCAAAAAAAGATGAGAAAAAATATGGACACCATGTAGCTCAAAAACCGGAAGCCCTTTTAGAAAGAATTATTCTAGCTTCAACAAATGAAGGCGATTTAATCTTAGATCCATTTTTAGGCAGTGGAACCACTGGTGTTTGTGCGTTAAAATTAAATAGAAAGTTTATCGGTATAGAAAAAGACGAAAATTTTATTGAAATTGCTAAAAAAAGAATTCAAGATGTTTTGAATTTGAAGGAGGAGCAATAATGGCAGATAGAAATTTTAATAAACGGCATGAGACATTTAGCGATAATATCGCTACGTGGGACTATTATACGGATTTCCAAAAAGTATATAAAAATGTTGATTCGATTAAAGTGGAATTGAATATCTTGAATTCGTTAATTGGTTTAAAAAACATAAAAAATGAATTTGTAAAATTATGCGAAAAATATCCAGAAGTTTTAAAAGCAATTCCGATTCTTTTAGCGAAAAGAGAACACGAAATTACTGTCAATGATGTTAGTCAAACATATGCTTTTAATTTTAAAAAACCAAATTATACAATTAATGAATATGCTACATTCATGGAAAAAACAGGACTATTCGAGCTATTATCAAATCATATCGTTAATAATTTGGTTGATTATGTAACAGGCGTGGAAGTCGGTTTAGATTCAAATGCAAGAAAAAATAGAACTGGTCATTCTTTTGAAAGCTTTGTCGAATCTCAACTAGTAAAATTTGGCTATAAAAAAGATGAAACTTATTTTAAAGAAATAACAAAAACTCAGCTTGAAAACAAATTTAAATTAGACCTTTCTCCGATTAGTAATAATGGCAAAACTGAAAAAAGGTTTGATTTTGCCTTTATTAAAAATAATAGAGTTTATGTTATTGAATGTAATTTCTATAATAGCAGCGGTTCTAAGTTAAATGAAACAGCTAGAAGTTATAAAACTTTAGCTATTGAATCTAAATCAATTAAAAATTTTACTTTTATTTGGCTAACAGATGGTAAAGGTTGGGACGATGCAAGACATAATTTAGAAGAAACTTTTGATGTTTTACCTACAGTCTTTAATATTAATGATCTTGAAAATGGCGCTTTGAATTATATTGAAGATTATACTGTAGACGAAAATGAGAAATAGATTTACGATTTTATCGTAAAAAATAAATATAAAAAAATTAATTCTTTTAATCCCGGTCCTCTTACTTAGTTCTTGCAATCCTGAGAACGAATATATAACTGCAGGATTAGATTGTGAAATTTGTAAAGGTGTGTGCGATCTAGGTTCTACACTTAATGTAGGTTTAAGAGCCAAGCGAATTCAACCTGCATCTTCATTTGAAATCGATGTATATCCAGGTGCACCAAGCGATTTTTATGAAATATATATTGAGGTTCTGTGCCCTGGAATGGAGGTTTTTTATAGAAGTGCTATGCAGAGATGTATACGAAGAAATTGTTTATAGTGATTATAAAGAATTAAAAGATTTCCCTTCCAAAGACAAGTATATTATGAATATTTGTAGAGAAGATGGCACAATCAAAGTTAATAAGTCAAAATTTACAGATTTTATTACCTACACTTTTGATTTTAAAGATTTTGGAATAAATAGTGGAGAAATTGGCTTTAGTATTGTATTTTGCGATGATAATGGTGCAGTAGATTTTGAACAGGTCATTAGTAAAGTAGGTACTGGATATGAATCGTTTCTTTTTGAAATTGATGATGGATAAATTCAATTTAAACCACTTTCTTACTAGTATTCTCTTTTAGTTTTACAATAAAAACCACGTAGTTTACAAATTTTATGAACAATTTATCTCACGAAAATCTTTGTGCAATGTTTCGATTAAATTTACGCAAAAAATTATTTTAATTTACAAAAAAATATTTATAATTATTATCGATTTAGGACTTATTTATGTTTGACAGAGATGAACAAAAAAAGACTCCTTATTTAAAGGCCTACGCTAAGTATCTTAAAGAACATACGACTGTTTTTGATGTACCTGGTCATCATCAAGGGCACATCAAAACTGATTTTGATAAGATTTTTACACATATTGTTTATCAAAATGATGTCAACTGTCCTCGTGGAATGGATAATATTGCTCATCCTACTGGCGTAATTAAAGAAGCACAAGATTTATTTGCTAAAGCTTGCGGAGCTGATTATTGTAAATTTTTAATTAATGGGTCAACAAGTGGAAACTTAATAATGTTTTTAAGTGCTCTTCAGGCTAATGACAAAGTAATTTTACCTAGAAATTGTCATAAATCTGTAATTAATGGCTTAATTTTAAGTGGTGCTGTTCCAATTTTTATCATGCCAGAGATTGATAAAAGAACTGAAATTGTTAATCAAATTTCCTTTGATGAATGGAAAAAAGCAATTGATGAAAATCCTGATGCAAAAGCTATTTTTATCATTAATCCAACTTATTTTGGTGCAACCTGTGATCTAAAACGCATTGTTGAATATGCACATTTACACGACAAAATTGTTTTAGTTGATGAAGCACATGGTTCACATTTTTATTTTTCTAATTTGATGCCTTCATCTGCTATGGAAGCTGGTGCAGATATGTCAACTTTAAGCATACATAAAACTGGTGGTAGTTTAACTCAATCTAGTGTCTTACTTGTTAAGGGAGATAGAGTGCCAAAATACTATGTTAATAAATCATTCAATTTATTAACGACAACTTCGCCAAGTTCAATTTTAATCGCATCCCTTGATGCCGCTAGAAAATATTTAGTTTTTAACGGTGAAGAAAAGATTAAAGAAGCAGTAGAACTTGCTAAACTTGCAAAGGAACAAATAGACAAAATTCCTGGATTTATTGCTCATAGTAAAGACTATTTTGTAAATGAATGTGGCTCTTTTAGTTATGATGAAACTAAACTTTGCGTTGAGATTGATAAATTAAAAATTACTGGCTTTGAATTATATAAATTATTAAAAGATAAATATCGTATTCAAATTGAACTCGCTGAAACTTATGTTTTCTTGCTTCTTTTTACAATCGGTAGCACCAAAGAAGATGTTGATGTAATTGTTAATGCTTTAAAAGATATTTCTAGTAAATATTATGATGAAAGCATTGTTTATGAAAATCACCATTATATGAGTGGTTTCCCAGAAATGAAAATTAGACCAAGAAATGCATATCATGGACCTTTAAAAGTTTGTAAATTAAAAGATGCAATCGGAAAAATCTCTAAAGAAATGATCATGATTTATCCACCAGGAATTCCAGTTATTATTCCAGGAGAAGTTTTCACAAAAGAAGTTATTCAAGAAATTAATTATTATCTTAAAAAGAAAGCAACTATACTTAGTGATTGGGATGGGGCCAACGAAGTAAGTGTAGTTGATGAAGATGAAGATTAATTTTTATATGCATATTTTTTGCAAAAACCCTGCAAAAGTTATATAAATATAATAAATTTATAGAAAGTGTGTTTTTATGTTTGATGTAAAAAATATCCAAAAACTTCAAGAAATCTTAAAAGAAAAAGGATTAAAAGCTTATTTAATTTTCACAAGTGATCCGCATAATAGTGAATATGTTAGTGATTATTATCTAGCTGAAAGAAAATACTTTTGTCCATTTACGGGAAGTGCAGGACAAGTTTTAATAACTCAAGATAAAGCTTACTTATTTGCGGATGGTAGATATTGGATTCAAGCTAAAAATCAACTTGAAAATTCAAATATTGAATTAGTTAAAGTTGGTGATGTGGGAGTTTTACCACTTAAGGAATTTATTAAAGAAAATAAATTATATCCACTTGGCGTTAATTTTTTAAATATCACTGAACAAAGTTTAAAATCATATAAAAAGATGGGCATAACTTTAGTTGATGTTGATTTTTCTTATCTTGCAGGAGCAAAAGAAGACAAGGCACAAAAAGTTTTTAAGTTAGA
>CALVRY010000072.1 GCA_944358755.1 uncultured Bacilli bacterium | reverse complement strand
CTAAACTTGATAACAAAATTAACATTGGTTTTAAGAACTGGTTATCGACAATTTTTGTGTATAAATAATCGTGAATTTTTGCAAAAACCCTGCAAAAATCAAGTTTTATTTTAAAATAACAATTTTAATATCGTGCCTAAATTAAAAATAAAAAACGATGTTAACGATGAAGACCGTTAACATCAAACCCATTTAGATTATAAACCAAAATTAGTCTAAAGCAATATTCAGTTTAAAGACAAAAACTGAGGTCTCAAACTTGAGGAACAGCTTATCAATGTGCACCTCTTGATGTCGATAACGCGTTATCGTTGACTCAATAAATCTCGAGGAAAAATTGAGTCATAAAAGCTTGTTCCTTCCTTTAATAAAAAATATTTTTATAGTTTTAAAAATATTTTTAACATTTTTCGATTTCATCTCCTTCGTAATATATGAAAGGAGATTTTTATTTATGGTTAACAAAGTTTAGGGACAAGAGCTAAAGTCGTTAAAACTCCCTACTTGGTTAAACAAGTTCTATTGTTTTAGCTAGTTGGTTTATAACACCAAATTTGCGCGTATGCGAAAGGAGGTGAGAAAATGGAAGTAGTTTTTATACTCCTTTTACTAGTGATCCTAGTAAAAGAGATTAAAAAAAGCGATAACGACGAAAATCGTTAACGCTCAACCCATTTAAATTATAAACCAAATTTAGCCTAAAACAATAGATAGTTTAAAGACAAAAACCGAGGTTTTAAACTTGAGAAGTTAATTACTTCTAGCGTTTTAGAACACTAGAGCGATATTGAATTATCGTTTTTATTAATAAATCAGGATGAATAAATAAAGTAAAACGATTAACTTCTTTACCAAACAATTTAGATTAATTAATTCGCTCATACCAAAATTAAAGTGTAATTTTTATATAGCCACCATCCTTGCTTTCTACTTCTATAAGCAGAAAATTTTTATGAGTTTTTCTAAAGACTTTAAGTTCATGAATTAAATCTTTTACGACATCTTTTTCCACTTCTTTACCTATCTTTTTTAATATAAAGCCAAGAAAAGGAAGAGGCACGAAAATTATAATTGGAATGTTTTTATTTTCTTTTACTACTATTTTCATTTAATACTCAACTTTGATAATAACTCTGCTTCCATCTTTACTTTCAATATTAACAAGTTCGCCAATTACGCCTTGTTTAACAAGCTCAAAAATTTTCTCAAAATCAATGTCTTTTAATGCTTCAGATTCATTTTTAAGACCTAATTTTATATAAGTTCCAAGTAATATTTCGCCTAATGCAATAGGAAAATTGATTGAAACTTTATCATCTTCATCAATGACAATTATTTTAAGTACGGCCTTTTTATAATCATAATCTTGCAAAACTTGGGTTTTTTCTTTTTCTTCTCCTAGTAATTCTTCTACACTTACTCCTAATATTTCAGCAAGTTTAACTAAAATATTTATGTCTGGCGAAGAAAGATCGTTTTCCCATTTTGAAACTCCTTGAGGTGTGATACCTACTTTTTCTGCCACTTCTTCTTGAGTTAATCCTGCTTCTTTTCTTAAGCGTTGAAATCTTTGACCAAATGTTTCTTTCATTTATTTGTCCTCCTGATTTTATCTTAGGGTAAATGCTTATTTTTCCTATAACTTAGATGGTGAATATAGCTAAATTTACTCAACTATTGGTTGAATTTGTGGTTGAGTTGTTATTTTTTCAACTAAATTTTATTTGAATAAATGCCTAATCCATTAAATTCAATTTCACTTAAACTCACTTTATGAACCGCCATTTCTTCATATGTTTTATAGAAACATTCAAGCGTGTTTAAATCATAAACTGAGGTGTAAATAGTAATTTCACTTTTGTTTTCACGAGTTAAAGCTGCGCCTTTTATTACAGAAACATTATCAAAGATATGAAAAGCTTCTTTTATTAAATCATCATTTTGTGAAAGATTTTCTTCCATTTTTTCTTTTAAATATAAAGTCTTGATGAATCTAGATGGTGAAGATGAATCTCCTGGTAAGCCATGAGCATTTAAACCAATACAAAATGGTTTTAATTCGTCTTTTTTAGTTAGATTATTTTCATAATATTTATTTGATAAATTCCCATATTGCTTAACGTTTTCTAAGTGAAATGGAAATGAAGGATTATTAGTTAATACTTCATAAGGATTATCATAAATTTTTATTCCATCTTTATCTGGTTCAATAACAATTGATTTATTTTTATCTGAGACTAAATAATGAAGATAACTTAAAGGCATTCCTTGAATAAATGGCTTAGCTACAAGATGAACTTTTTCAAAAACACCTTTCACTTCATCAACGTTTTTGCAATTTAATAAAACATAGTTAATAATTTCATAAGGTGCAAGATTAATCGCTCCTTCTTTAGCTTCTTCATTATAAAAAGCATTATCCGGATAATTTAATCCTGCAATAAATAAGCCATCATTATTTATAGCTTCAGCAAATAAAGGATAATTATCAACTAAACTGCCTATACCAAGTATTTTTTTATTAGTTTTAACTTCATCTAAAAATTTAAATTTCATTAGATAATTTTCATTTATTGCAATAACGCTTTCGCCAAAATGATATTCAAGATCTAAATTTCGGCCACAAACGTAATCATTTTTGAATTTGAGTTTTAAAGATGTGCACATATTTTTGTTCCTTATTAATGTTATTTATATTTTAAACCACGAAGTAAAATATTTGTAAGTTTTATCAACGTATAAGTTATCATTTAAATACACCGAGGTTTTAAACTTATAAAATATATTTTTTACTTAAATCGATTTAAGTAAAATTGATTTAAGTAAAAATCATTAAAAACTAAAAAAGAAAATGAAAATTTTTATTCCATAAAAATACGATAATAATCGAACTTTTTACATTCAATAAATAATTTATGAAAATTTTCTTAGATTTTTTTAACTTTTTTCAAGTTGATATCCTTCGTATTAAATGAGGAGGTATAAATTTATGATCTTTGAAAGTTAAGTGTGAGAAGAAACACCGGAAAAAACTTCTTACTTCTCGGAGTAAGTAAAGTTGCTAAACGGTACCGTTCCTAAATACTTATTTCGCGAGTAGGTAAGAAAGGAGGTATGCCTTATGATTTACGAGGTTTTGTTAGTCATCGCACTAATATTTTTAATCAAAGAATTAAAAAACGATGATCGCAAAGATCATCGATAAACCCAATATCATAATAGCGCGCTAGAGGTTAAATAGCAACTATTGTTGTCAAAGACAAGACACCAATTAAATCATAAAAAACTTGAGGTATATTCATAAAAAACTCGAGTAATAACGATTTTCTTATAAATTAAGTCAGAAAATCTAGATATGAATATGCCTTTGACTTAATGAAAAAATATTTTTAGCTTTTTTCGCGTTAATATCCATCGTATTAAATGAGGAGGTACAAAGTTATGACCTTTGAAAGTTAAGTGTGAGAAGAAACACCGGAAAAAACTTCTTATTTGCGGAAATAAGTAAATGTTGTTAATTGGCGCTATTCCTGAATTGCTTATTTACGCGTTTAAGTGAGAAAGGAGGTACCGCGATGTACGATGTTTTATTGGCCATTGTGCTTCTGTTTTTAATTAGGGAATTAAAAAAAGATGATCGCGAGGATCATCAATAAATATTCACATCTAAATAATAGCGCACTCCCTCACGATTAGCAACTATTGTTGTCAAAGAAAAGACACCAATAAAAACATAAAAAACTTGAGGTATGTTCATAAAAAGCTCGAGCAATAATGAAGTTCTAATAAATAAAGTCAGAAAATCTAGATATGAATATACCTTTGACTTTACCTAGATGTTGATTATTAATTAAGTTTAATTTATCAAGAAAATTGTGGCACTACTTGTGCAAAAGTAATTGTTTACTGATAACCAATTTAGTTATCAAAATAGGTTGGCCGGCAGCCAAATATAAGCTCGCTTAAGAACACTTGCTGCCCGACTCGGTCAAGGTAGGTTCTATGATTCGAGAAACTTCAAAAGAGCACTTGGACAGAGAAGTTACTCTATAACACTTTAAAGACAATTTTATTCATCAAGAATAAATTTTGACTTCCGATCTTAATTTATTCTTCTTATTAACGTATAAAACTTTAAGGAAGATAAATTTCCCTTTAGATTTAACGGAAATTCTATCATTTTCTTTCACGTTATATGTTAAAGAATGAATTGTATTTCCATTTATAAAAACAAATTCTTTTTCGATAAGCTCTTGTGCCTCATTTCTTGATAAATTAAAAACTTCTTTAATAATTGTGTCTATTCTTAAAGATGAAGAATAAATCTCTTTGATCTCAAAATGAGGTTTAATTGTAATTTCATTTTTATCTACTTCTTCTATTAAAATATCGGTGTGTTTAATCTTAGTTAAATTATCAATAATGAATTCTTTAACTGAAGAAATAGTAAAGATAATTCCTTCATCTTTTTTATCGTGATTAATAATGATATCACCTATTGTGTCTCTTTTTATTCCAATGTTCATTAAAGCACCAAGCGTGTCGCGATGCGACAAAGCATCACTATATTTCGAATTTTTAGCTTTAAAATATAAAGAAGTTATATAAGAGTTTTCATATTCTTTTAAAATTTCTTCATCTAAAAACTTAGGTTTAATAAGCAAAACTTTGCGATCACTATCGTTAAAATCAGAAAAAACAAAGTCTAATTCATCTTTATTATCTTTCATTAATTGCTGACACTCTTTTAAAAATAAAGCTTGTTCACTTAAAGATAAAAAGGTAGTTGAAGTTATATAACCAAACCTTTTAGCTTGTTCAACTAAATCTTTAATATGTGCAATTAAATAACTCTTTTCTTCCATAACGAAATATATTTTATAGGTTTTCTCCTTCTCTTAATAACAAATTGTTAAGAAATTATTAAAGATATTTAAGTTTTAATTAAATAACTTGTTAATTTTTAATCTTGTTTGATAATTTTAGTTGTGAGGTAAAAACAAATGAAACAAGAATTTAATACTAAAGTAAGAATAGAAGATGATTTATATTCTTACGTTAATGGGAAATGGATTGAAAAAGCCAAAATCCCAGATGATAAACCATCAGTTGGTGGATTTATCACTTTAAGCGATGAAGTTGAAAAAACAATGATCAAAGAGCTTAAATCTCTTTCTAAAAAGGAAGTAAAAGATGAACTTTTACATCGTGCCATATCTTTTTATAAAAAGGTAATCGATGAAGAAGATAGAATTAAAGGTATTTCCTTTTTAAAAGAAAAAGTAAGTTATCTTGATAATATTAAAAGCGAATCTGATTTAATTCTTTCTTTATATTATCTATATAATAACAACTACTACTTACCATTTAATATGGGAGTCACAGAAGACATGAAAGATGCTACAAAACACTCTCTTGTTTTGACGTCTTTAGATATCATTCTTCCAGATACTACAATATATGGCACAGAGCAAGGAAACGCTTTACTTGAAGTATATAAAACTATGGCGCAAGAAGTTTTAGAAAAACTTGAAGTTACTGACGCTCAAGATATCATCTTAAAAGCATTATCTTTTGATGCGCGTCTATCAAAAATAGTTAAATCTCAAGAAGAATGGTCAGATTATATTAAATGTTATAATCCATATGATGTTGAAGATGTAAATTCACTTTTAGGATTTGATATTAAACCACTAATTCTCTCCCGTTTTGGAAAAATCCCTGCAAAACTCATAGTTTTTGACCCAAAATTCTTCGAAAATTATAAAGAACTCATGTCAGGAAATCTTGAAGAATATCTT
>CALVRY010000071.1 GCA_944358755.1 uncultured Bacilli bacterium | reverse complement strand
GGAGAAGGTACTTCTTTTTCAACTTGCATTATCGCTACCTCATGTGGGTCTTTTGCATCAAAAGGAACTCGACCAGTTAAAAGCTCAAAAAGGGTGATTCCCATCGCAAAAATATCGCTTTGAAAAGTTGGTTTTTCGCCATACACAAGTTCTGGAGCAAGATATTGAGCTGTGCCCATAATTTTTCTATTTTCAGAGACATTCATTCCGCTACCTAGTAAAATTGAGATACCAAAATCGCCAAGTTTTATGCTTCCATCACTTGAATAATAAATATTTTGAGGCTTTATATCACGGTGAACGATATTTTTCGAATGAATTTCATGAACTGCATCACAAAGTTGCATCATAATAGAACAACTCTCATTTAGTGAAAAACATCTTTTATAATCTAATACATCACGAATTGTTTGACCTCTTACAAATTCAGTCACGATATAAGGTAAATTATTGTATTCACCATAATCATAAATTTTAACGATATTTGGATGATTAAAAGCGGCTGAAAAGCGCGCCTCATTTTGGAAGCGAATCAAATTTTCAATTTTTTTGGCATTTTCATATTTGATGATCTTTAAAGCAACTTCCCTTTTAAAAATAACGTCGCGTGCTTCATAAACATCGGCCATACCTCCATGGCCGAGTTCACTTACAATTTTATATCTTTGTCCGACAACATCATTTACACGAATCATTTAATCGTCTCCCAAAGGGCAACGGTAATATTGTCGCTTCCACCATTAAAATTCGCTAAAGAAATAAGTGATTGAACTTTATCGCTAATCGGAATATTCATATTCAAAACATTAAAAATATCTTTTTCACGCACATTATTATATAAACCATCACTACAAAGAATGATTGATTCGCCAGTGTAATTTAAAATTTTAATATCAACGCTTAATGAAGGGAAAATGCCAATTGCGTTAGTTAAAACATGTCTTTCAGGATGAGTTAAAGCTTCTTCTTCACTTATTTGACCAGATTTAACAAGGAAGTTTACATAAGTTTGATCTTCACTTAATTGTTCAAGTTTATCGTTTCGTTTGATGTAAATTCTTGAATCGCCACAATTTAAAGCAACAAGTTTATTTCCGAGTATTAAAACCATTGAAAGTGTTGTACCCATACCTTTATAAGTAACATCTTGATCTTGAAGATTATAAATTGTTGAATTTGCGATTTTTGCGATATTCTTGAGCCACTTTGCGGCAAGTTGAGGAGTTAAAAAAGTCTTTTTATCTTTAAAAGCTTCGCTAATTATTCTAACTGTTTCAAAAGAAGCGTAGTCACCTTTATTGTGCCCGCCCATTCCATCAGCCACAATTAAAAGAGCATTGCCATTAGAATTAATAACAATTTTTGTTTCATCTTCATTAGTACGCCTGACTTTTCCTATGTCAGTCCTATAACAATAATTACCTCGATAATTGTTTTTCATCTTTCGCTCTTAATTGACCACAAGCAGCATCAATGTCGCTACCAAATTCTTTTCTAATAGTTGCTGTTACTCCACATTTCATTAAAGTATCTAAAAAATCATGAACAGTTTTTTCATCACTTCTACGATACTTCATTTCGTTAACTTCATTATAAGGTATTAAGTTTACATATGCTAAAGTTCCTTTAATTAATGAAGCCAATTCTTTTGCATTTTCCTTAGAATCATTGATTCCTTTAAGGAGAATATATTCAAAAGTAACTCTTCTACCAGCAGTTTTTTCATAATATTTTACAGCTTTCATAAGCTCATCTAAAGGATAAACCCTGCTAATTGGCATTATTTTATTTCTAATTTCATCACTTGGTGCGTGGAGAGATATCGCAAGATTAATTTGAAGTCCTTCATTTGCATAATCATAAATTTTAGGAATAATTCCACAAGTTGAAACGGTGATATGTCGTGCCCCAATTTCAAGTCCATGTGGATGATTTGCAATGCGAATAAAATCCATTACATTTTCGTAGTTATCAAATGGTTCCCCAGTACCCATTACAACTATGTGACTTATTCTTTCGTTATTTCCTTCTTCATCAAGTAAATCGTTTAAAACTAAAACTTGACCAAGAATTTCACTAACTTTTAATTCTCTTTTTTTCTTTAAAAGTCCACTAGCACAAAAGGCACAGCCCATGTTGCAACCAACTTCACTAGAAACGCAAGCAACATTTCCATAGTTATATCGCATTAAAACTGTTTCAACTTTATCACCATCTTCAAGTGATAAAAGTAGTTTAATTGTGCCATCTTTACTGACTTGTTTAGTAAAAATTTCAGGCTTTTTTAAGCAGAAATCTTTTTTAAGTGTTTCTCTAAATTCTTTTGAAATGTCACTCATTTCATCAAAATTATAAATTTTGCGTTTATAAATCCATTTAAAAATTTGAGTAGCACGAAATTTCTTTTCGCCAAAAGAAACTACTAATTCTTCAAGTTTTGGAAGACTATAATCGTATAAATTGTACATTACTAGTTAGCTTTCTTTTCAAATACTGCGTAATAGAAAATTGAGTTATCCTTTTCAAATGGAAAAAATGTATTTTCTTTAACTAATCTAAAGTCTTTTCTTTCTTCTAAAAATTTATGAACAATTAACATTGTTTCTTTAATGTTAAATGTTGGTACGCAATAAACAAGTTTACCTTCATCACTTAAATATTGAGTTGAATCAAGTAATTCTTTGAGTTCGTTGTCGATAATCCCATCAAGAGTTGATTGATCAAAGATAATTCCATATTCTGGAGTTCTTCTTAATTGTTCAAAATTACTATTTTTTGGAAGTAAAACGAAAATATCTTGTTTTTCTGAAAGATGAGCAACCATTTCACTTTCAGTTGATTCATAAATATCAAGTTTTTCTAAACCTAAAGGTTTAACTTTTGAGAATAAATCTGGATTAAAATGTGGATTATTTGTGCCTAAAGAAACTTTATTACCATTTTTAAGATATTTATTTATAAAAGCAACATAGATAGAATTCTTTTCTTCGAAATAGAAAGTAACTGCTTTACCTTCTACATCTGGTAAATCACGAATCATATCATATTCTGCTTTTTGGATTGGCATCAATTTTGATTCTCTAACCAAAGCATCTTTTCTAATTGATGTTTTATTTTTGTATTCATATAAAGTTTCTTCAACTTTCTTGAAGTTTTGAGAGATTTCTTCTTCTTTTACATCACCAAATGCTAAATTTTTAACTGCAAATTGTTTTGGCATTTTAAAAACTGCACGAATTGTATCTAATCCATACTCTCTGCCATATTGACTATGGAGCATTTTGATAATCCATTCAGGGAGATTTGTAATACTTGAAAGATAAGTTCTATTGTTTTTGCCAAATTTCTTTTCGATATTTGCTTCTTTTAAGAAACCATTTTTATCAGCAATAGCTTTTTTAAAGTTTTCTTTGATTTCATCATCAAATTTGACTTGGTATAAATTTAATTTACTGACTAAATAAGTTAATGATTCTTTTTCATCAACAACTTTTTTGAAAATGTTATTAACAAATGCTAAACCGATATAAATTAATGGCTCTTCTTGAGTTACGTTGAACACAAGATTGGAAATAACTTTGATTGCATAATAATTTCTCAAAAATATCCCAGATAAAGAACTCATTGCAGCAAAATCTTCTTTAGAAGCACTTTTACTGTTATTTTTTATTGCTGATGAGAATGTTACGTGGTCTTTTAAAATACTTTTTAAAACTGTAAAACTTAAATCAAAAACTTTTGTAGTCATAATTATTTTCCCCCATTAAGTTTTTTCTCGAAATCTTCAAATACATTTCCAAGATATGGCTCTTCGTAATCTTCATCATCCCTTTCATCGTGAAGGTCTTCTTCTAAACTATCATCTTGGTCAATTTCAACACTATTTTCCTCGGTCATAAATCTTGGATGTGTAGGATCTATGAATTCATATCTATTGTCTTGACTGTAGTAATAAAATTCGATTGCTAAATTAATGCAAGCATCTTTCATAAATTCGTGAATAATTCTTGCGACTTCTTTTTCCATAACTTTGACTTTTAATGGAGCGTGAACTCTAACAAGAACATTCCATGTATTTTGTTCAACTCCATCATGAATGAACAAACATTCAGGTGCGTAAAAATCAACATCATCTTTATGACATTCATAAATATCGCTTAATCTTGGAGTTAAATCTTTTGAAATTTGTCTAACTAAATATGGATCTAAACCTAGTATTGAAACTGTTATCATAATACCTCTCTTTTCAACAATAATAATCATAGATTATTATGCTCATATTTTCAATCTAATATGCAAAGTGTCGATTATTAAAAAAATGCACTTTTTTTAAAATTTCCGGAAAAAATTTAAAAAAGTCTAGGAATTTTAAATATTTCCTGGGATTTTTTAAATATTTCTGGAAAAAAATGAATTTTTGCAGGGTTTTTAGTATGAATAAGGGTTAAAATTTAACTCGATTTTAACATTAGAATCACCTTTATATATGTCTAGGAGCGACTCAACATGATCAATTAGATTGATTAATTTTTTATATTTTATGAATATTTGTCTCCAGCATTTATATTTAGAATAATGAAAAATTGAAGGTCCAATAACTTCCGTTTCCTCGATTCCTAAACTCACAAAATAATTTTTGATTTTCATAACATATTCATCTAATTTATTAGAATTTTTTGTAGAAATTTCTATCGCCAAAATTGACGAAAATGGTGGATTATTTAATGTTTTTCTATTACGTAATTCATAATCATAGAATGCCATATAATTTTGTTTTGTAGCAGAAATAATTGATTCATTAGTAACCGCGCTACTTTGAATTACAGCAACGCCTTCTTCATCCTTTCTTCCGCATCTTCCAATAACTTGAGTTAACAAGGAAAAAGTCATTTCATTACTTCGGTAATTTGGGAAATTTAATAATGTATCAGCATTTAATACACCTACTAAACTTACATTTTCAAAATCATGACCTTTAGCCACTATTTGCGTGCCAATTAAAACTTGAACTTCTTTTTTATTGAAAGCATCCAGAATTGATTCTATTTGGAGTGTTTTACTCGCTCTATCGCTATCTAAAATAAGATATTTAACTCCTGGAAACAACTTTTTAAATTCTTCTTCAACCTTTTCGATACCAAAATCGCCATACCCTAAGAAATGTGAATCACACTTTGGACATTTTCTAGGAACACTAATTTGATATTCACAATGATGACAATACAAAACTTTCTTTTCACGATGATAATGTAAGGGCAATCCACAATGAGGACACTTAAAAACATGACCACATTCTCTACAAATCATGTAATTCGAGTAACCTCTTCTGTTAATAAATAAGATAGCTTGCTTGTTTTTTAACAAGGTCAATTTCAATTGTTTAATTAATTCAAGAGAAAAAATACTCGATAATGCTGAATAATTTTTATAATTTTTGCTATCAATTAAATAAACTCTTGGTAAAGCTATATTGTTATATCTTTCTTCTAATTCAAGAAGATGATATTGCCCATTTTTAGCTTTCGCCATATCTTCAATTGAAGGCGTAGCAGACCCGAGAATTACTTTACAGTTTTCGATTTTTGCCCTAATTAAAGCTACTTCTTTAGCATTATATAGTAAACCTTGATCATCTTGCTTATAGCATTCATCATTTTCTTCATCTATTACAATTATTCCTAAATTATTAACTGGAGCAAAAATCGCACTTCTTGTGCCGACAACAATTTTTGCTTTTCCTTCAGAAATTTTACGATATTCATCATAAATCTGTGCTGAAGTTAAAGATGAATGTAAAACAGCAATATCTTCTTTAAAATAAGCAAATAAGCGAGAAATCATTAAAGGAGTTAAAGAAATTTCAGGGACTAAAACAATAGCTCCTTTGCCTTCTTTATAGTAATGCTCAATTAACTTAATGTAGATTTCTGTTTTGCCGCTTCCTGTAACTCCAT
>CALVRY010000070.1 GCA_944358755.1 uncultured Bacilli bacterium | reverse complement strand
TTTCGCATCTTGAAAATTTTAGAAATGAAATAAGCGTTATTGAAGCTGAAAATCCTAATTTAAAATTGATAAAAGCACATGATTATTTAATAGATTTATATAAATTTTTAACAATTTATGGTTTATTAAACGACGGTTTTAAGATTATTCTTTCAAAAAATATAGAAAATTTAGATATTAAACTTTTTTGCATCGATCCAAGTGAATTTATTAAAAAAACATTACTTAAATTCTTAGGAACTTTATTTTTTAGTGCTACATTAACTCCGATTGATTACTTTGAAAACGTAATTTTAAATCGAAATAATAAAAAACATATTTCTTTACCATCTCCATTTGATCCAAATAATTTTCTTTTAATCATCAATGACAAAATTTCAATAAAATACAAAGATAGAGAAAAAACACTTCCAGAAGTTGCAAAAGAAATATTAGATTTTATTTCTTATAAAACCGGAAATTATCTAATTTTTGTGCCATCTTTTGAGTATTCTAAAATGTTAAAAAAGTACGTTTTAAACGATGAAAGATTTATTTTTCAAACTTCTGAGATGACTGATATTGAAAAAACGAAATTTTTAGATGAATTTACTTCTTCTCCAAAAGAAAGTAAGATTGGAGTTTGTGCCATAAGTGGTTCTTTTGCCGAAAGTATTGACTTGGTTGGCGATAGATTGATTGGAGTAGTAATAGTTGGAGTTGGTCTGCCTCAAGTTAATTTTGAAAACAATCTAATTAAAGATTTTTATACTGCGAAAGACATGAATGGTTACGATTTTGCCTATTTAAACCCAGGTTTAAACAAAGTTTTACAAGCGATAGGGCGAGTAATACGTACTGAAAACGATAAAGGTGCAGCTTTAATAATCGATAATAGGTACAAACAAACAAATTATCGTGTTGTTTTAGATAAGCATTTCAAAAACCAAGTCAAAATTTCAAATAGTAATGAACTTATTGAAACTCTAAATTCTTTTTATAAAAAATAAATAATGATATACTTGTCAAGTATGAAATATGATCAATCAAAAATTAGAAATTTTAGTGTAATTGCGCATATCGATCATGGTAAATCGACTCTTTGTGATCGCATTTTAGAGCTTACTGAAACTATTGAAAAAAGAGAGATGAAATCCCAAATTCTTGATGATATGGATCTTGAAAGAGAAAGAGGAATTACGATTAAATTAAATGCTGTTACTGTAAATTATCATTCACTTGATGGAAACGATTATATTTTTAATTTAATCGACACTCCAGGGCACGTCGATTTTACTTATGAAGTTAGTAGATCTTTAGCCGCATGTGAAGGCGCAATTTTAGTAATTGATGCAACTCAAGGAGTAGAGGCTCAAACTTTAGCTAATATGTATCTTGCTATTGATAACAATCTAGAAATCGTTCCCGTTATTAACAAAATCGATTTAGCAAGTGCAAGAGTTGATGCTTGTAAAGATGAAATTAGTAAAAGAATTGGACTAGATGGAGATTCGGCAATTCCAGTTAGTGCCAAAACTGGTGATAATATTCGCGATGTTTTAGAAAGAATAGTAAGCGATATTCCTGCTCCAAGCGGAAGTAATGATGCACCTTTAAAAGCACTTATTTTTGACTCATATTACGATTCTTATCGTGGTGTTGTTGTATTAATTAGAATCAAAGAAGGCACAGTAAAAGTTGGAGATACAATCCATTTAATGCGCTCTGGTGCCGATTTTTTAGTCACAGAACTTGGTATTCGAACACCAAAAGAAATGCAAACTGATGCTTTATATTGTGGCGAAGTTGGTTATTTATGCGCACAAATCAAAGATATTAAAGAAGTGCGAGTTGGTGATACAATCACTTTAAAAAATAAACCTGCTTTATTGCCTTTACCAGGTTATAAAAAGATAAATCCAATGGTTTATTGTGGAATTTATCCAAGCGATTCTAAAAAGTATGAAGATTTAAAAGAAGCACTTGAAAAATTATCTCTTAATGATGCATCTTTACGTTTTGAACCAGAAACTTCTCAAGCTTTAGGATTTGGCTTTAGATGCGGATTTTTAGGCCTTTTACACATGGATGTTATCCAAGAAAGACTTGAAAGAGAATATAATTTAGACTTAATTTTGACTGCACCAAGCGTTATTTATAAGGTTTGTTTGACAAACGGAGAAGAATTCGAACTCAGTAATCCTAGCGAATTACCTGATTTAACAACAATTGCTCACATTGAAGAGCCATTTGTTAAAGCAGAAATTATGATGCCAAAAGATTATATTGGTCCGGTTATGCAACTTTGCCAAGATAGAAGGGGTATTTATAAAAATTTAGAATATTTTGATGATACAAGAATGATTCTCACTTACGACATGCCACTAAGCGAAATTATTTTTAACTTTTTTGATAAATTGAAATCCTACACTAAAGGTTATGCAAGTTTAGATTACGAATTTGCAGATTATAAAGAAAGTAATCTTTCAAAAATGGATATTTTATTAAATGGAGAAGTGATAGATGCTTTAAGTTCTATTGTTTATAAACCATTCGCTTATCAACGTGGTTTGAAGATTGTCTCCAAATTAAAAGAAGTTATCCCAAGACAACAATTTGAAATTCCTGTACAAGCTGCTATAAATGGAAAAATTATTGCTCGTGCAGATATAAAAGCAGTAAGAAAAGATGTTTTGGCTAAATGTTATGGTGGTGATATCACTAGGAAAAAGAAACTTTTAGAGAAACAAAAAGAGGGTAAAAAACGTATGAAGTCAATTGGATCAGTCGACGTCCCTCAAGAAGCTTTTATGTCACTTTTAAGCATAGATGACGATGAAAGTTGATAATTTGTAGATTTTTGGTAGTTAACTAGTAGATAATTAGTAAATATTCATTGTAATAAATAGTTTTAAATTTTATAATTTACATATATTTAAAGGAATAATTAATTATGGCTGTTAATGAATTCATAAAAAAATTTAGCAATGAAATATATGCTACAAAAAATGATGTTATAAGAGAGATGAAAACTCCTTTAGTTGATGGAATTTGGTCACAAGTTATCGAATATAGAAAAGCTTTTTATGAAACTTTGACATTAACAAATTATGATTCAACGCGTTTTTCAGTCTGTTTAACACCAAATATTTCAAAGAAAATTAATAATTTTGAAAGAAAATTAATATCAATTTTAAATAAATATTCAAAACTTCAAAGAAATTTAGCTAATGAATATTTTAAAAATAAAACTTATAAAAAAATCTTAAGATATATCGCAAGAAAATACAAAATTGATATCCAAGATACAGTTTTAGATGGAATAATTGATGGTACAATTACATTCAATTTACCAACTGATCAAACAATAATTCAAAGATATTATTCTTGTTTACAAGATATTGAAGAAAATTATCTTCAAGATATCGATGAAAATACACTCGGAAATTTCTATTCCAAATTAATGGGAACTGAAGATTTAACCGAATATTATCGTAAAACTGATACTAATAAATATAATGGCTATAGTATTGGCAGATTAAAGATAGGTGTTGCGCCTCAAAACATTGAAAATTCAGTCAATCAATTAATACGTTTCATAAATTATGATAACCAAAGCTTGATTGTTAAAGCAGTAGCAACATTCTATTACATTTATTACATCAGACCATTTGAAAATTATAGCGAAGAAATCGCATTATTAATGCTTAAAAAAGTTCTCGCTTATAACGATATTAGTTCCGTAGCTGCTTTATTATCTTTTGAAGCATTACTTGAAAATAAGGACGAGCTTGAAAGTAAAATTGCTGATTGTCAAAAATATTATGATTTAACTTATTTAATTAACTATGTTTTAGATAAGATTGAACCACTAACTGATCGTATTGCAGATGATATCGTAGAATCACAAAATATAACGATTAAAAAGGAACTTTATCAAGCTGATCCAGAGCCAATTCGCGAGCAAAAAGAACCTATTTTTGAAAGCGGAGCTGAAACTACAGCAATTCCAACAATTGAAAAATCATTTATTGAAAAAGAACCTCTTACACATGAAGAGTTAAGAGGCGAAACTGTTCAAGAAATGTTTGTAGAACCAGTTCATGAAGAAAAAGTTGATGAAACTATACCAGAACCGGTTGTAGAACAAGAAGAAACTGTCGCACCTATATTTGAAGAAACTCCAGAACACGTTGAAAATGTTGTTGAAGAGCCAAAACATGAAGAAAAAGATATCTCAGTCGGTAGAACCGAAGAAGAAATTAAAGCTTATGAGGATTTAGTCAAACCAGTTCAACCAACATTAAATGGTTCAGATAAAGTTAATTTTGCTCAAAGTATTGCAATTTCTAACGTTCCAACCGGCTTAACTGAAGATGAAGCCACAAGACTTGAAGAGCATCTAATGGAAATGAATCCAAATTTATCCCATGGACAAGCTTATTTCTACGCACGTCATTGCACAATCGGAATGTATTATACTGTTGATCAATACAAAAAATGCGTTGGTTGTGCCTATGAAACGGCAAGAAGTAGCATGAATAATTTAGTTTTGTTAGGCTACTATAAAAAAGAATTATTAAAGAAAAAATTCGTATATCTTCCTGTAAAGAGAAATTAAAGAGGTGTTTTAAATGTTACCAATTAGAGTATTTGATGACTGGATTAATCAACCATGGGCAATATTCTTATTTATTGTCATAATTTTTGGCGTTTTAGCTCTTGGCGTATTCCTCTTATCTAAATTTGTTATCAATAAAAATAAAGATAAAGAAGAAAAACCTGATGAAAAAACATTAGCGAACGAAAATCTCAGTAGATTTTTAGAAGATGTTGAAGATCCTGAAACTCAAAAACAATTTGATGAATACGAAAAAGAAAACAAAGATAAATAGTTTATATATCCACATTCCTTTTTGCGATTCAATATGTCCTTATTGCGATTTTACTAAATTCATAAGTAAGGACATTTTTAAGTTTGGATATGTAAATCAATTAATTAGAGATTTAAATGAATTAATTGCTGGAAATTATAAATTTAAAACAATTTATATTGGTGGAGGAACACCAAGCTGTTTATCAATTAAAGATTTAACTAAATTACTTAAAAAAGTTAAACTTTTAATTAATTTTAATACAAATTATGAATTCACAATTGAAGCTAATCCCGAATCTCTTGATGAAAATAAACTAAGATTATTTAAAAGTGCAGGAATTAATCGAATTTCTATTGGAATTCAAAGTTTTAACGAAAAAATTCTTGAAACTATTAATCGAAATTATCATATAAATTACTTTAATTTGATAAAAACAGTAAAAAAATACATAAATAATATCAATATTGATTTAATTTATGGTTTACCAGGTCAAAATAAAGATGAACTTTTAAAAGATCTAAATAATTTTATTAAATTAGATATTAACCATATTTCAACTTATAGCCTTTCAGTTAATCCTATGTCGATTTTTTATGTAAAAGGATATAAAGAAATTGATGAAGACTTATCTCGTGAATTTTATGACACTATTTTAGATTTTTTAAGAAAACATGGTTTTGAAAGATATGAAGTTAGTAATTTTGCAAAACCTGGCTATGAAAGTAAGCATAATTTAACTTATTGGAACGATGAAGAATATATTGGTTTAGGAGTTGGCGCAAGTGGATATATTTATCCTTATCGATATAAAAATTATTCAAACTTAACTTCCTACTTACAGGGGAAACGTAATTTGGAAAAAGAATTAATTACAAAAAATGATAATAAAATATATTTTTTACTATGCAATTTGCGAAAAAAGCAGGGGTTTTTATTAAAAACATACGAAATTTTGTTTAAAACTAGGTTTTTTGATGATTTTTCCGGGAAAATTGAAATATTCCTAGAAAATAATTTAATAATTGTAGAAAATAATAGAGTTTTTTGCTCCGATGAAGGTCTTATAAAACTTGATTTAATTCTTAAAGAAATTATTTGATTTTTTTAGCACTTTTCT
>CALVRY010000069.1 GCA_944358755.1 uncultured Bacilli bacterium | reverse complement strand
AGAGAAGAATATATAAACCTAATTAATGAAAAAGGTTATTTAGAAGGATATAGTGAGGCTCACCTTTTTATGCATGAAGCATCAAGTAGAGCACAAAGAATAACGAGTGAAATCAACAATAAATATCATACAAAAGAAGAAATCCATGCTTTAATGTATGAACTAACTCTAGAAAAGATAGATGAATCTTTAAGTGTATTTCCACCTCTTTATTCAGATTTTGGAATGAATCTTCACATAGGAAAACAGGTCTTTATTAATTCAGGATGCTCATTTCAAGATCAAGGTGGTATCTATATAGGTGATAATACCTTAATTGGTCATCAAGTAGTATTTGCAACTATTAATCATGATGAAGATCCAAATAAAAGAGCATCAATGTATTTTAAACCTATTCACATTGGTAAAAGTGTTTGGATAGGAGCTCATGCTACTATTCTTCCTGGAGTAAATATAGGAGATGGAGCAATTATTGGAGCAGGAGCAGTTGTTACAAAAGATGTATTGCCAAATACAGTTGTAGCTGGAGTTCCAGCTCGTGTTATTAAAAAGATTTAACTGGGTTTTGGAGCGAATTTGTAATAAATCAAAAGAAAAACTTGATAAATAAAGACAAATAAATATGAAAATTATTTTACTAGATATAAATCATTTAATGATAGAATCATGGCACAAATACTTTGCTAACGAAAAGAGTGTTTTAATAGTAAATGACTCTATTGAAAACTACCTTTTTAGGCATAAAGTTGATGCGGTTGTTACCGCAGGTAATTCTTATGGAATTATGGGTGGTGGATTTGATTTAGGTGTTAAAAATTATTTTGGATCTGATTTAGAAAGAAGAGTTATGGAATATATCACAATAAACTTTAATGGTAAACAAAAGGTAGGCACAAGTTTTGTTATTGATGGAGGTAAAGATTACACAAAAGTGATTTATACACCAACAATGGAAATACCATCAAGAATTAAAGATATTAATGTAATTTATAGAGCAACTCTATCTTCTTTAAAGATTGCTAAGGATAATAATTTAGAAGAAATTATTTTACCCGCATTTGGCGCAGCAACTGGTGGAGTGGAGTTTGATACGGTTGCGAAAATGATGCGGGAAGCGATTAAATATTTTCTTGCGCGTTGAATTTATTGTGAGTAAACTTTTTTTATGAGAAAAATTGATGTTGTTGCTGCGGCAATTATTAAAGATAGCAAATTACTTTTAACCCAAAGAGGTTATGGTGAATTTAAGGATAAATGGGAATTTCCTGGTGGAAAAATCGAGCAAAACGAAACACAAGAAGAAGCGATCAAAAGAGAGATTAAAGAAGAACTAAATATATCGATCAATCCAGAAAAATTCCTTTGTGTTGTTGATCACGATTATAATACATTCCATTTAACAATGAACGTTTATGTTTGTTCTATTTTAGAAGGGCATGTAAATTTGTTAGAACATGAAGCTTTAAAATGGGTTGAGTTAAACCATTTAAAAGATGTAGATTCAATCGATCTTTTACCTGCTGATAAATTAGTAATTCCCTTTTTAAAAGAGTATTTTAAAATTTAATTGTATCGTCAGAACAAGTCGTTAAATATTCATAAATATCGTAACGAACTGGATTTTGAAGTAATAGTTTGAAGTGAACTAATTTTTTATTCGTTTCAGGATCTATAAAATTTTGTGCATCTAAAATTGTAGCTTCGCCTAAATAATAGTAGCCATCATCTTTGATCATTTTTAAGTTTGATTTTTGGATAAAAAGTTGGAGTTTTGCTGTGCCGTTTTTAGAGCATTCAATTAAGGTTTTGATTTCGTTAGAATCGAGAGTTAAATTAGAACGTGAACTCCAATTAATAACGCTAGGTGAAATAAAATGATCTTGATATTTTATATCATTTTCTTGTTTTGAATAGTTTATGAAAATAGGAGTGATACCTTGTTCCTTTTTTATACGATACCCATAAATTGTATTAACGTCATTTCTACTTAAATTTGCAATTCTTGATACATCAACTCTAGTATATTTTTCATTTAAAACAAAATAATCAGAGTCTTTATAATTCATTTTATTTGAGTATTTAGCGTATTCTAGCCCATCTTTTAAATAGGCAACAAAAACTGGATTTTTCATAATTTCAAGCAATTCTGAATTAGCTATAATTTCATTGTTTTTCTCAGAAAACCTTGCAAAAGTCCATTTATTTTTATTTGTAAAACTCGACATCGAAATAAATTCTTCATATATTTTGTACATGAAATCATTTTTACTAAGTGGATTTTTTAGCTTGTAAGCACCATTGAAACAAAGATGTTCAACGAGCTCAATATCGCATTTTCTTTTACCATCAAAAACGTATTTTGAGAAATAGGAAAGCAGTGCTCGCTCTTTTAAATTTAAGTATTCTAACTTGCTATCAATCTCTTCTTTTTCTAGTAAAAAATCATAATAAGAACGATAAATTTGATCGTCTAAAAACACATTAACTGGTGAAGTACTAAATTTATCTAATTCTAGCAAAGTAGGAATATGGTTAAGTCTATTTTTAACATCTAAATAATTAGAATAAATTTCTTTTTTAGTATTAATTTTAGCGTTATCAATCGACTTAAAAATTAATTCTTTTGAGATTTTATCAAATGAAATTGATGAAAGGCCTGGCAAAACTTCATTTACAGTTTTGGTTGCGTTACCTTTATTCCATTTATATTTATTAAATGCTTTTACGATATTGAAGTTTTCTTTATAGTTTCCGATGAAGTCTAATATGACAAGAAATTCCTTGTTTTTAAATTTTCTTAAACCTCTACCGATTTGCTGAATAAAAACGATTGATGATTTAGTTGGTCTAAGAAGAATGATTTGATTAACTGAAGGAATATCAACACCCTCATTAAAAATATCAACAGTGATTATGTAATCTAACGAATTTTCGGTATATTTATCTTCTTCTAATCGCTTAATTGCATTTTCTCTTTTTTCAGGAGAGTCAGATCCACTTAAAAATAAAGTTTTTTTACCAAATTTATTTAATTTATTTGCGATTTCTTCCCCGACATCAATCTTATTTACAAAAATAAGGCCTTTAATTCGATTACCAGAGAACCCATAATATTCACTCTCTTCGATTATATGTTTTACTCTTTCATCACTTGTTAGTAAGTTGAAATCTGAATAATCATCGATTTTGACTCCGTTAATTTCTAAATCGCTTATACCAAAATAGTTAAAAGGCGTTAATAAATTTAAGTTGAGAGCATCCATTAATCTGATTTCGTAAATTATGTTGTGGTCAAATAATGAATAAATATCGTAATTGTCTGTTCTATCAGGAGTAGCGCTCATGCCTAATAAAAATTTAGGTTTAAAATAATTGATGATGTCTTGATAATGGTTTTCGCCAACTCTATGAACTTCGTCGATGATGATCATATCGAATTCGTCTGGTTTAAATTTGGTTAAATATTCTCTTTTTTGAATTAATGAATAACTGGCAAAAATAAAGTTTGCGCTCTCTATATCTTTATTATTACCTGTAAATAAAGCAGTTTTAACGTTTGAATCATTAAAAACCAAATTAAATGTGTTTAATGATTGTTTTAGAATCGTTTCACGATGAGCAATAAATAAAAGTCTATTAACTTTAAAACTTTCAATTTCTTTAACCGCGAATGCACTAGCAAATGTTTTACCAGTTCCAGTAGCACTAATTAGCAAGCCTCTTTTCTGATTTTGTTCAATCAATTTATTGATATTGAAAATAAATTGACGTTGCATTTCGTTTGGAGTCAATTTTATATACTTATTTACGTTATTTTCTGTTTCAACAATGAGTTTGCTGTCGTATTCGGTCTTGTAATTTTCAATAACATCTTTTAAAGGAGTGGCTTTATCAAACATTGCATTAAATTCCTTTAAAACGTTAATGATTGCTTTGTTTTCTGAAGTTCCAGAAATAAGGCTGTTCCATTCTTTATTAATATTTAATGCTTTGCTAGTGATGTTACTTGATCCGATGATTACGTTATATTTATCACCATTTTTAAAAATGTATCCTTTGGTGTGAAAACCTATTTGATCTTCTTTTGTTAAGTAGTACATTCTTGTTTCTATATTAGGTAATTTAAGTAAATCACTTAAAGCTTTAGGTTCGCTAAAAGTTAAATAATTTGTGGTTAAAATTTTGCCCTTAACACCACGTTTTAAAGCTTCTTTTATGGCTTGCTTAAGTTGAACTAATCCACTCTCGGTTATGAAAGCAACTGAAAAATAAAATTCATCACATGTTCCAAGATTCTTTATTATTTCTGTAGAGACTTTTCTTTGTTCTTCTGAATCATTGTACACAAAATCATTGACGGCATAATTTTGTTCATCAAAGTATGACTGGACTAGTTCAGTAAAGTTTTCACGCATATAAAAATTATAACAGAATTGAAAATCACGTGTTTAATTTAAAAAATCATTTTTTGTTTGTGAAATTTTTATTTAACCAACCTTGTTGTTTGTGAAGTTATTATCTTTCATATAGTTTTTTAAAATTCATTGACAATAATAAAAACCATGGTGCATTAAGTAGTAGTAAATAATTGGGTGATTTTTAGTTAATTTTTAGTATAAAAAAATGGAGTTTTGCAGGTTTTCTTCACAATTAGTAAGTTTTTAGCACTCAAATAGCTTCTCTTTTTTGTTTGCGAAATTCAAGTGGAGTAACTCCAAATTCTTTTTTAAACAAGTTTTGAAAATAAGCTTGTGATGAAAAATTAAAGATAATGCTTATATCTAAAATTGATGTATCTGAAAATTCTAATAGATTTTTAGTTTCTTCAAGTTTTGCTCTTTGAATATATTTTCCAAGTGTTATTGAAGTTTCTTTTTTAAACTTATTTAAAAAGGAAGTACGTTTTTTACCAATGCTTTCGATGATTTCATCAATTCCAAAGTTAGAAGTTATATTAGCTTTAATAAAATCAATTGCTGACATTACATCTTTTGAGTATTTACTTTCTCTTTTAATGTTTCGTACTTTTTTAGCAAAACTAGTTACGATGATATATCGTAAGTTATTTATTGCTTCAACATTATTTAATTTTTCGCATTCTTGTGTATAAAAATCGATCAAATTATAAGCTTCTTCTACGTTTAAACCACCACGAATTAAAGGCCCTTTTCCTAAAACAGCTATTAATCCGATTAGAAGATTCTTTTGTTGTCTGATTTCTGTTTCGGCAAGTTTTCCTTCATTGAAAGATATATTTTGTGAAATATAATTAAAATAACTATCTAAGCCTTCAATATCACCAGTTTCGATATATTTACTTATAAGTTGTTCGACTTCATAAGTACCATGTAATTTAGATTTGAAACTTTCTTTGATGAAATTTTGTGTTTCTTTTTTTGAACTTTTGCTATTTTTGAAAACTCGCTTGAAAAATTCTGATTTTGTCTAGAAACTCCCTTGAAAAATTCTGACTTTTTCGAAAAACTCGCTTGATAAATTCTTATACAATACTAAAATATATTGAAAAAATCGATTTTCATCGGTATAATTTTTGTAGTTATATATGTTCAAAAGAAAAATTACTGGTTCTCTTAATAAATGGTATTCAAGGAAAAACAAAAAACCATTGATTATTAAAGGTCTTAGGCAAGTTGGAAAAACCGTTACTGCAAAAGAATTTGCTAAAGAAAAATATCAAAATGCTTTCTTTTTAGATTTTCGCAAAGATAAAGATTTAGCAAAAATATTTGATGGTAATTTTAATATTGATTATATCTCAGCGATGATAACTGCTCTTCCAGATGAAAACAGACTCATTAAAAATTCGAAAATGGTGCCACACAAAACTATTTTAATTTTTGATGAAATTCAAGATTGTTTAAATGCAAGATCTTCACTGAAATATTTTAAAGAAGACGGAAGATTTGATGTCATTTGTACTGGTTCTTTTCTTGGAATAAGTGGTTATAATGAAGCAAATGAAGGAAACAGAGG
>CALVRY010000068.1 GCA_944358755.1 uncultured Bacilli bacterium | reverse complement strand
TGGGATTTTCTGCGGAAAAAGCAAAGGTCTTTGCATTGCTGATCATACAATACGGATTCATAGGTCTTACCTCCCTTATTTTGACGTATCTAATATACGTTTATAATATTTTTGGGGGGAATGTCAATCACTATTCATTTTATGGTTAAGTCACTTTTGCACATGACTGATTGCAACGCCCTTGCTGTCAGTCTTTTTTCCCGTATAAGTCCCGGTATCGGATAACCTTATTCGCGGAAATGGCCATTTTGATCAATCTTGAGGCCTTCTCGTATCTGTTACTTTGATGTCACCTAAATTATTAGTTTTACCATGGAGCAATTCATAAGCTCTACTTGAATATTTATCATTTTCACTGATTGCCACAATTTCGTGTTCAATATTAGCTCTCTTCAATGCTTCTCTTTGACTTCCGATACCTGCAAAAAGTTCTATAACTTTAATCATCTATAAACACCTCTCAAAGTCTTTAGAACTTCAAAAGGCATTTATTTCAGTCATATCTTCATTTTTAGGGGGTGTCATTTCTCTAGTAGAGATACGTTTTTCTAGTAGGGGTATCGCTTTTCTAGTAGGGGTATCGTTTTTCTAGTAGAACTAAAATCCTAAAAATATAAGTTCGAACCAATTTTTATCTACTAGCAAAACGCCAAAAATAAAAAAATTGCTCGATTTCTCGAGCAAAAGTGTAAATTTTACTATATCTACAGTTTTAAATATCTTTCTAACAAATGTCTTTGTGCTATCGATCTAATACAAAACGAAACCCTTACAAGAGAAACGAAACCCCTTAATAAACGCTTGACGCCACTTCTTTGCTTACATTTGAAACTGTTTAATTGTTGACTATAAGAAATTGACGCAACAGAAGGCAAACGTAAGGGCTTTGTGAGGCTATTTATTAGTCCATTGTTGCCATTGATTATAGATGTTATTTATTGCCTCATTGAATAGTTGAAATGAACACTTTTCTTCATCCTTGTTCTTGCTTCATTTGTTTTCTCTTTTACAATCGTATCTTTCTCTATAAACATATTTGCAGATTATGCGTTCCTGTCCTTGATAATTGCCAATACCTTCATACAGCTTTATAAATCCACAGCGTTCCATTACTTTAGTCGATGCATTATTTTCTGCAAGACATATTCCTCTCATCTCATTAATGCCAATCTGCTTCATAATGACAGGCAAAAAGGCTGTAACAGCTTCCGTAGCATAACCTTGTTTGGTGTAATTACTACCAATGTGATAGCCAATCTCCCAAGTGCCATCATCAAAAGGGACAGCCTGCACAAAGCCGATATATGTATTGTCTTTCAATAGCACAGGATATAGCAACGGTCCTTCTCCAGAAGTATAGCAACTCATTAGAAATTTAACCGTCTCTGCTGCTTCCTCTGTCGTTTCAAACACCTCATCTGGAACATATCGACGGTTGTCCTCATCAAGCGAGTTAATATGTACGCTTTCAACCATACTCATATCAAATTCAGTGATAAAAAGTCTTTCTGTTTCAATTTTCATAATCTTGTTCTCTCTTAACTTTAATCCTTAAATGAAATCTTCTTTACAGGATAGTAAACTTCGGTAATATTGTCCTTTGCATCTGCAATCTGCGTTAGATCAGTCCTATAAACTTCAAAAAGGGCATTTGTGCAGCGGTATCCCTCTTTTTCTGCCCATTCTATCTGTTTGGTGTAAACAGAAGAAAGTTCACTATATTCCCCTTGTACAACAGTTTTCAAACATAATCCAGGGTAAAAATCTCTTGTGCCTGTGACATACTCTTGCACGGGTATAGTAAACTTGAACTGAACCACCATTTAGTTCGCCAAAATGTATCAAAATGTTAGTTATATGATGAAGCTTTTAGTAATATTTTTAATCTCTAGTTCATTCATGCGATTAGACTATCATAAAGATGAACTTGAATCTATCAAGAAAATGTAAAAATTGCTTATAATAAAAGTATGTATGGAGCAATTATAGGAGATATTGTCGGAAGTCGTTTCGAATTTAATAATATCAAAAACAAAAGATTTTGAATTTATAACAAAAGATAGTCATTTTACTGATGATACGGTTTTAACTTTAGCTATTGCAGATTATTTTAATAAATACGGCAAAACATTAGACAAGAATCTTTTAATTAACGAGATTAAAAATACAGCTAAAAATTATATCAATGCTGGATATGGTCCTTCCTTTTTAAGATGGGTAAATTCTAGTAGTAATGAACCATATAATAGCTATGGAAACGGAGCTGCAATGCGTGTTTCTCCGGTTTCTTATGTGGCTAATTCATTATAAGGATGTAAAGTTTTATCTGATTTTGTAACATCTATCACCCATAATCATATAGAAGGTTTAAAAGGTGCTTTTGCTTTATCAAGCGCAATCTTTTTATTGCTAGAAGGTAAAACTAAACAAGAAATTAAAACTTATATTGAAACAAATTTTTATAAACTAGATTTCAATTATTTAGATTTAGTAAAAAACTATAAGTTTGAAATTTCTTGTCAAAAATCAGTTCCCCAAGCCCTTTATATCTTTTTAATAAGTACTGATTTTATTGATGCACTCAAAAATATAATATCAATTGGCGGAGATATTGATACCTTAGCTGACATGGTTTTAGCATTAGCTGAAGCTTATTATTTGAATCCAAAAAACGAAGAAGGTTTTAAGATTACTTCTTCACTTTCTATGAAAAAGAAAGAAGAAACTAACAATCTTTTTAAAGAATCTTTATCTAAATTAGACAAAAATTTATTTGATATTTGCAGGCTTTTTAATCAAAAATACAATAAAAATACTATTAGACTTTAAATTAACTTAATAAATATTCAAGGCACATCATTAAAAGAAAGCCAACAATAAAAGCAATAATTCCATAGTGGTTTTTTCCCTCTCCACTTACAGCTGTAGGAACTAAATCTTCTATTGTTACATAAACCATTGAACCGGCAGCAAGAGCTAAAGCCCAAGGCATTATAGGTTCAATAAAATAAGCTACAAGTAAACCTATAATTGCTACAATAGGTTCAACTGCTCCACTTACAACTCCATAACCAAATGCTTTAGTTGCTGAATTTGTTTCATTTTTTAAAGGTAAAGAAACAATAGCGCCTTCTGGTATATTTTGAATAGCAATTCCTATACTAAGCATTAAAGAAGAAACCATAATTGAATATAAATCTCCGCCATTACTTACATTTGCTAAAGCAATACCAAAGCTTACTCCAACCGATAAGCCTTCTGGAATATTATGAATTAAAACAGCTAGAAACATTTTTTTATCCTTAGACATTGATCTAGTTTTAATTCCTTCTTCGTAATTTCCTTGTGAATGAAAATGAGGAACAAGATGATCAATTGCAAAAATTAAAGCAACACCAAGTAAAAAACCAAGTGCTACAACAAAAACCGGAGGCATATAATCAACATTTGTTTCTAGTGATGGTAAAAGTAGACCAAAAAACGATGTTGAAAGCATAACGCCAGCCGCAAAACCATTAAATATTTTGCTTAAATTTACACTTATCCCTTTATCTTTAAAAATATAAATACAACTTGCACCAAGTGTTGTTCCGACAAAAGGAATTAATAATCCTAAAACACAAAACAAAATTTCCATATCTTCTAAATCCTATATAAAATTTCTTTTAAAACATTAAGTAAAACTTCATATGTTCTTTTTGCAAAGCTATTATACTCTTCATCATTTCCACTATCGCTAACGCCTTTTAAAGGAAATACATTAACATTATTTTTTAAACAAGTTAACACAACGCCAGCACTTTCCATATCGCAAATGTCGCAATTATAGTTATTCACTAATTCTTTTTTTATTTTAGGATCACTAATAAATTTATCTCCGCTTGCACAAACTAAGCTTGGTAAAGAAGGATTTTGTTTTGCAACAAGTTCAATATATTTTTTAGTTAAAGGAATTTCATAGCTCTTAAAATTAGGATAAGTCGCTTTAGGAACGTTATCAATCTGTGAAATATCAAAATCATAATGTACAACGCTTTTTACTATTCCACAATCAGATATATTTAAGTTGTCTTTTAAGGCGCCGACTACCCCATAATTTAAAATTAGTTCAACATTATATTTAGTTATTAAAAATTGTGTTAAACTAGCAGCACTAATTTTACCAATGCCACTTTTTGCAACATAAACATCATGATTATTTATCTTTAATAAATAAGTAGGATAAACTTCATTAAAATTTTCTTTTATATCTACATTAAAACCTTTAACAATAGTTTCAAATTCATCATCTGTTGCAATAATTAATCCAATTTTCATAACAAAATTATTAAATATTAAAGGCTAAATGTTAAGATGTAATCGCTTACTCATGCAAAAATTCAAACTCATAATAAAAAGCAATCTTCAATTCGTTCTTTAAGAAAATCCATAAAGAATGTATCATAATTATGCAAACTAAATTTTAAATTAATTAAATTTAAGTTGAGTTTTGCTGGTTTTTTTGAAAAAATAGACATTTATGAAAGAGCAAGTTAAAAAAATATTTTCTTTAGTTTCTTCAATTTTTAAAGATAACTTTAAGTTGATCTTTTTCTTTTTATTAACTTCAATTATAGGGAATCTTTATTCTTTGATTACAAATATTGTCTTTTACATAAACTCTCAAACTTTATTTTTTAGTGGGCAGATATGTTATTACGCGTTATTACTTTTAGCTCGTTTATTGTTAATTTTATTTTTTGTAAAAAGAATAAAAACAAAAAAAGAGAGCAAAGACTTAATAGTAGTAATTGTTGCAGCCATTTCTTTAATTTTAATAGGAGTTGAAAATATATTACTTACTCAATTAATTTACGTTAATGGTTTAATTTTAGATGGCCCTGGATTTATCATCTTATTTAACGGACTTATAATTATTATCCAATTAATCATTGCTTTAATAGATTTTATAAAATTTAGAAAAAGTAGCGATAAAAATGACTATTTATATTTAGCTACAAAATATTTATCAATTTCTGATTGCTTATTTCTTTTTTATATTCTTTTTGCAAAGCTTATTCAGCTATATGCATGGATAAATGATCCTGAAATATTATTTGCAAATTATCTTGAAGGAATAGTATGTGGAGCTATTACACTACTTCTTGCATTAATAATGATTATTAAATACGTTATCAAAATCAAAAATACAAAAACATTAGAAGAAAACGATAAGAATTCATATTCAAATTGATGACTTGACTTATTTTTGCACTTTAGAAAGAAAAATTCCTTCTAAAAAAGCCAAATTGTAAAGTAATATTGCGCCAAACTGTAAAGTAAAACTTCGCCATTTTATAAAATGCCCGATTTCTCGGACAAATATCATTAATTTTGAAACCATTAATTGTATCAAAATGTTAGTTAAAATGTCTTGGTGCAATCGGATTGATACAAAACGACACCCCTACTAGCAAAATGACACCCTTACTAGATAAACGAAACCCCTTAATAAATGCCAAATGCCACTTCTTTGCTTACGTTTGAAGATGTTTGTTAGTTGAGTGTCAATGTCAACAACAAAATGTAGAAAAGGGAATGCAGGTCTCGATCTCCTCGAGGAAGTCTTCCCTTGCCTTCCTCTTGCCTCCGGCATTGAGCGTCTTGTCGTATCGTCCCATACTTTGATTACCTCCTGTCTATGGGACTGTCCAGGATTTTGGGTACACATCATAAAAGCGCCACTTACGATGCGACTTTAAGATTTGTTATTCTCATGCCGATCTGCTTATGGCCATATCAACATTCAAAAATGTTCCTCTAAGTTTGCCGCTTTTTGCATCGGTTGTAACTTCATTGTATTCGCCTTTATCATCTTGTCGGCTGGTTATTTATACCTTTTGCCTGTTTTAAGTCAAGCAACCAAAGCGCGATTGCCACGGCTGTCGTCAGTATAATCCCGGTAACCAATATCCAGTTCAGTTTTAAGACGAATGACGACAACATCACATTGAAAAAACCGTGGAAGAGCATACACAGCGGCAGACATTTTGAACGCTCATAAATTGTGCCGAGCCAAAAGCAAAGAAATA
>CALVRY010000067.1 GCA_944358755.1 uncultured Bacilli bacterium | reverse complement strand
CCTTTCTGCTGTAGAGACAATATTAATTATACTGAAAACGGACTTTTCATTTAAAACTCTTAGAAAAGGGATATAAGCAAAAGAATTTTCGCTTAAAAAATATATTTATTTTTCCTTAATTGAAATAGCTAGAATAAATTGTTAGATTGAGTTTCTTTTTGTAAAATAAAAGTATGAAAAAACCAAGAAATAATTATTTTATTGAGGACAAAAAAGTAGTCGAAACAATTGAAACTGTTTTAAATGATGATGAAGAGATTTTATGGAGAGGAAAACCACTAAGAAAATCTTTTATTCTTTCGTCTGTTTTTAAAATGCTACCAATTGCGATAATATGGGCTGGCATTGATGTGAGTTTTATTGTTTGTGCAATTCTTTTTATGGAACTTGAATGGTGGTTCTATTTAATTTTTGGTGTTTTCTTTTTAATCCACCTTTTGCCTGTTTGGATGTATATTTTTAATCTTGTTAGCGCTTTTAGAAGATTAAAAATAGAAGAATATGCTTTTACTGATAAAAGAATAATTATTAAAAGAGGGTTTTTGGCGCCAAATATTATAAGTATTTATTATTCTTCAATTACAAGTATAAATTTAAGAATAGGTTTAATTGAAAAAATGTGTAAAGTTGGCGACATATATATTGTTTCAACGAATGGAAAAGTCATGATTGAAGATATAACTAATCCTTATTACATATATAGTGAACTTCAAAGAATAGCTAATGACATAAAAACAGATATTATTTATCCAAACGCAATTAGACCTAGTGAAAATTTAGGTTATAAAACTAGTTATAGAGGAGATACAAATTTAAAACATAAAAAATAGTTAGTAGTATTATTAAAGCAGGTGAAAGATATGAAGAAAGCTATTTTATTAACATCTTTTTTAGTAACAATTTGCTCTTTGTCTTCCTGTGGAACAAATATGCCTGAAGGAACAAAGCTTTTAAATGATGTTAAAAGTGTTGAAAAATTTAACTATGATCTAACTAAAAACGAGAATTTTTTAAAAATTGTTGATGCACAAAACACATTTTCTGGAACAATCTCTGAAGCGATTTTTAAAGAAACCGATACTAATTTCGCTATTTCTCCTGCCTCTATTTATTTAGATTTAGGAGTATTAGCTTCGCTTTCTAATGGTTTACCTAAAGATGAAATTCTTAATGCTTTGAATATAGATTTTGAAACTTTAGAACAATATTATAATGATTTTTTCTCTTCACTTAATTTTTCAAATGATGATTGCAATATTTATGTAACCAATTCTGCTTGGATTGATTCAAAATATAAATTTAAGGATGAAGTTGCAAAGAGTCTAGCTGAAAAATATTATACTTATCTATACGAAACCACATTTAGTACTAATTTAGAAAACGCCAAAAAAGCTTTAAATCTCTTTATTAAGGAGAAAACCGAAGGTTTAATCGATATTGAATTAGAAGTAGTTTTAACAACCCCATTAGTTTTGCTTAACACCCTTTATTTTAAAGATGTTTGGGAAGATGAACTTGATTTTAAAAAAGAAGTTAATTTCGTAAATAGTGATAAAACAACTACAAAATTATCTTTACTTAAAGGCGAAACAGAAAGTGGTTTACCTTATGTAAGTGAAAAATATACTACTTTTTATGCAACTATGAAAAATGGGAATAAAATTCATTTTATTCTTCCTAATGATGGATATGATCTTGATGATATTATGACTAAAGAAGTGATAAACGAAGTAATTAATATTACAGATTATCATTTTAAAACTGGTGGTTATTTAAATGAAACAATTCCATTTTTTCCTGAATTTAAAATTGATTACCAAGACTCAATTGAAGATTATTTAAAAGAGTATTTAAACATTAAAGGAGTTTTTGATCAACAAACTACTGGTTTAAGCAATGTTCTATCTGATGGACCATCATTATATGTTGATAAAGTTGCTCATGCCGCAACTTTAGAAGTTAGTAAAAAAGGTGTTGAAGGTGCAGGAATGACTGGAATTATTACAGGACCAACTTCCTCTGGCCCAAGTAATGATCCGGTTGAGTTTATCGTAGACAGGGCGTTTGGAGTAGTTGTAGAAAATAGATACGGTTCAACAATATTTACTGGAGCTGTTCGAAATTTATAGACTAATTTTGTCAATTTTTTGCTTTTGATTATATCTTATAGATATAATCTTTTTTATTTAATTAATGTATAATTAGTCCTGGTGAAAGTTATGACAATTGGTGAAAAAATTAAAAATTTAAGAGAAAATCGAAAGTTAAAGTTAGATGAAGTTAGCGAAAAAGCAAAAATTGAAGAAAAAAGGTTAAATAAAATCGAAAAAGACATGTTGATTCCTTCAAAACTTGAAATAACTGCTTTAGCTAAAGTGTTTGATGTGCCTTTTGAAGAAATTATTACTGATGAAACTATTAAAGAGAGCACAAAAATTAATGTGTCTAAGTCGATTAATAATTTTATTTTTGCAGTTTTGAATGCGGTTATTTTCCTTTTCTTTATTATTGTTGCTTTTATTCCTTCGCTTGCTATAACTTATCTTGATGGTAGTGTAGAAGTTTTCTCTTTCAATTCAATTTTGATGGAAAATGGTAATCCACTTGTGGTTATTTCTTTTGTTTTTGATTGTATTGGTTTACTTATAGCCTTGGCTTTAGTTGCGATACGCTATATACCTAAATTAAAATTATCTCAAAATATAGTTATGGCAATTAATTTTTTCTTAGTTGCTATTTTAATTTTAACTATTGTTACTATTTTTACTGTTATTAGTGTTTATTCAGGAATGTTAGTAGAAGCTATGTAAAGGAGATTTTATGAAAAGCGTATTAAATGATGAATTAATTGATTTTTTAAATAAAAGTCATAATGAATATTTCGCAGCAAACGAAATAAAAAATATTCTTTTAAAAAATGGATTTAAAGAACTTAAAGAAAATGAAAGATGGTCGTTAAAAGAAAATAGTTCATATTTTTTCTTAAGAAATTTAAATTCGCTTGTTGCTTTTAAAACACCAATTCATTTAAATAAAGCGACTTATTCTAATAAAATTATTTCTTCGCATTTAGATTCTCCTGCATTGAAATTAAAAGAAAACCCTGCAAATCTCACATATTTTTATGAAAAATGGAAAGTTGAAGTATATGGCGGACTCATCAATTCAACTTATGTAGATCGTCCACTTGGCGTTGCAGGAAGAATTGTAACTAGAGAAAACAATATAATTAGAACTAAATTAGTTGATTCAAATAAAGCTATTGCGATAATTCCAAATGTTGCAATTCATCAAAATAGAAATATCAACAATGGATTTGTTTATAATCCTCAAATTGATTTACTTCCTATTGTTGGCATACACGAAGATGAAAATACATATTTTGATAAATTCATTGAATCTTTCTTAAATAAAAATGAAGAGTTATTATCTTATGATCTTTATTTATATAATTTTGACAAAGCACAATATGTTGGAGTTAATGATGATTTAATATGTGGCGCTAAAGAAGATGATTTATCAGCAGCTTTTTTATCACTAAAATCTTTAATATATAGTAAAAATAATAAAAATTCTTTTACTATCAGTGCATTTTTTAACAATGAAGAAACTGGCTCTCTTTCTTTCTCTGGAGCAGACAGTGATTTGCTTTCATCAACTTTAAGAAGAATAGAGTCTGCATTTAACATAAATAAAGAAGAAAGTTTAAGTGCAAGAAAGAGATCTTTTGTTTTAAGTGCTGATAATGGACATGCAATCCATCCAAATCATCCTGAATTAAGTGATGATAAAAACATTTGTAAACTTAACAAAGGAATTTTAATTAAATTTAATTCTAATATGGCTTATACAAGTGACGCTTTTTCTTCGAGTTTAGTTAAAGTTTTATGTAAAGACGAAAATATTCCTTATCAAGTTTTCTTTAATCGCAGTGATGCAAGAGGTGGATCTACTCTTGGAAATATTTCGATTTCTAAAGAAAGCATCTTGACTTGTGATATTGGTTTGCCTCAACTTGCTATGCATTCAACTTATGAAACTATCGGAAGCGATGATACCAAACATATGTTTGATTTAATGAAAACTTTCTATGAAAGAGAGTTTGTTATCAATAATGATCAAATAAATTTCCTAGAAAAAAGTAACAAAAACCCTAAAATTTTATAAAAATCCCAGAGATTCCGTAAATTTATCAGAACTTTTGCGTTTTTTTCTAGAGATTTTCATTTTTCTTGGACTTTTTTTCAAAAACTAGTATTTTTTTGAAAAAAGTGCATTTTTTATCATTATTAAAGACAAATATTTTAAATAAATTATAATTTATTGTTGGAGGTTGAAAGATTATGTATAACAAATATGCTTATTCAAAATATGAAGGAAAAGTTAAAGAAGATTTAGAAAAATTTTCCAAAGATTATATCGATTTTTTATCTGTTAGCAAAACTGAAAGAATTTTTACTAAAAACTCAATTGCTTTAGCTGAAAAATTTGGTTTTAAAAATATTGAAACTGTTAAATCATTAAAAGCTGGCGATAAAGTTTATTCAATCAATAGAGGTAAAAATATTGCTCTTTTTGTAATTGGAAAAGAAAATATTGAAAACGGAATTAATATTTTAGGCGCTCATATTGATTCACCAAGATTAGACGTTAAACAAAATCCGCTTTATGAATCAACTGGATTTGCTTTACTTGATACACACTATTATGGTGGAGTTAAAAAATATCAATGGGTTACAATTCCTCTTGCTCTTTATGGAACAATATATAAAAAAGATGGAACAGAAGTTGATGTTGCAATTGGCGACAACGAAAATGATCCAGTTTTAGGTATTAGTGATTTATTAATTCATCTTGCTGGTGACCAACTCCAAAAACCAGCTGCAAAAGTTATTGAAGGTGAAGATTTAGATCTTACAGTTGGTTCTTTACCAGTAAAAGAAGGCGACAAAGATTCGATTAAAGCTAATGTCCTTAAATTATTAAAAGAAAAGTATGATATTGAAGAAGAAGATTTCGCAAGTGCTGAAATCGAAGTAGTACCAGCTGGTAGAGCGAGAGAATATGGTCTTGACAGAAGTATGATTGCTGGATATGGACACGATGATAAAGTTTGTGCCTACACATCTTTAAGAGCAATTTTAGAAACTGAAAATCCTGAAAGAACGTCTTGCTGCATTTTAGTTGATAAAGAAGAAATTGGATCGGTTGGTGCAACAGGTGCTCAATCAAGATATTTCGAAAACTTAATCGCTGAAGTTATGAATCTTAAAGGCGAATATAGTGAACTCGCTTTAAGAAGAGCTTTAACAAATTCAAGAATGCTTTCAAGTGATGTTTCAGCTGGCGTTGATCCATTATTTTTAGGAGTTAACGAACTTAAAAATAGTGCTTACTTAAATAAAGGTATTGTCTTTAATAAATATACTGGTAGCAGAGGGAAAGGTGGTTGTAATGACGCTTCCCCAAAATTCATCGCTCATTTAAGAAAAATCATGGATGAAGATGGAGTTTACTACCAAACATCTGAACTTGGAAAAGTTGATCAAGGTGGCGGCGGCACAATTGCTTATATTCTCGCTAACTTGAATATGGATGTTATTGATGCAGGTGTTGCAGTGTTAAATATGCATGCACCAATGGAAATTGTTAGTAAAATTGATGTTTACGAAGCTTATTCAGCATATAAGACATTCTTAATTAAAGGGTAATAGAATTAGTAATTTAGTTAAAAAAACCAGGAAAAAGTGCAAAATTCCTGGTTTTTTATATACAAAAAAACTTGCAAATCTCAAAGATTTTATTTTTTGATAGAAATAAAAGAGTTTTGATTATTAATATGTCTATACTTAAATTTAGGAAATTTTTTTGCTAAATTATTTTTTCTGTCAAATTAAATTTTGCTTATTTCTTTCTTTAATGATTTTAATTTGGTTCTAAAAACAGTCTCTAGAAATCTAAATAAATAAAAAAATCCCTGCAAAACAGGGATATAATTTTTAAATTGGTGGGTACTATAGGGATCGAACCTATGACCTTCTGTACGTCAAACAGATGCTCTCCCAGCTGAGCTAAATACCCAACGCT
>CALVRY010000066.1 GCA_944358755.1 uncultured Bacilli bacterium | reverse complement strand
AACAGGTCCTTTAACAATCTCTTCAGTGATATATCTTTCATGTTCACTCATTAAATCCATGCCCCGGAAAATATCAGGATTTTCAAATTTATGTCCGCTTTCTGCAGCTTTTTTGAGCAATTCAACTGCTTTTGTATAATCCATTCTTACGAATTCACTGTTAATGACACTATTAAGTTTTTCGATGACACCTTTATCAATGAAATTATTGAAAAATTCCATTTCATCTTTGCAGTTATCTAAAACATATTTGATTACATATTTTAAGAAACTTTCGATTAAATCCATATTGTCATCAAGATCTGCAAAAGCAATTTCAGGCTCAATCATCCAGAATTCGCTAGCGTGCCTATTGGTGTTACTATTTTCAGCTCTAAAAGTTGGGCCAAATGTATAGACATCTCTAAAAGCAAGAGCAAAAGCTTCTGCATGAAGTTGTCCACTAACTGTTAAGCAAGCTGATGAATTAAAGAAATCGTTTGGATGTTTAAAATCGTTTACGACATGAAAAACTTGTCCTGCTCCTTCAGCATCATTTGATGTAATTTCAGGAGTATGAACATAAATAAATCCTCTTTCTTGGAAAAATTTATGAATTGCATATGCACATGCATTTCTTACTCTATAAACCGCATTAAAGGTATTTGCTCTTGGACGAAGATAGGCAATGTCACGTAAAAATTCAAAAGTATGTCTTTTCTTTTGAAGTGGATAATCTTCGGCACAATCGCCTAAAACTCTTAAATCAGTTAATTGAATTTCAAATGGTTGTTTCATTTCTGGAGTTAATCTAACTACACCATTTATTTCAATAGAAGAACCATATTTTGCTTTAGAAATTTTAGCGAAATTTGGATTTTCTTTATCATAAACAAGTTGAATATTTTTAAAATAACTTCCATCGTTAAATTCGATAAAGCCAACTGAGCCATTATTTCGATGAGATTTAATCCGTCCTTCAAGTGTAACGTTTAAATTATTTTCGAGTGCACCATCGTAATACTTAAAAAATAATTTTCTTGCTGTTAAATCTCTTTTTTGACTCATAAAAATTCTCCTTACAAATAAAAATTATAAACTAATTAAAATTTTTTAAAATCTTCTATTCTCCAACTTGGGTCAACCGAAACCGAAAGTGGAGCAAACAATTTTTCTTTATATAAATATTCACCAACTTTAGCAATCATTGCAGCGTTATCTGTTGTGCACCAAATAGGTGGAATATTTACTTCAATATTTGTGCCTTCAAAAGTTTTTACAATTTGCTCTCTTAAATAGCTGTTAGCACTGACCCCTCCTGCAAGAACAATTTCTTTAACAGGATATAACTCAACTGCTTTTTCAACTCGATCAAGTACCATACCAACCGCAACATCTTGGAAAGATTTTGCCATATCTTCAATTACAACCTCTTCTCCTTTTTGATCAAGTGTGTGTTTTAAATTAATTACAGCTGTTTTTAAACCACTATAAGAGAAATTTAAACTTCCATCATGAAGTGGGGTAGGAAGTTTATAAGTGTGTTTGCCACTTTTCGCAAGTCGATCAATTGCGATGCCTCCTGGATAAGGAAGGCCTAAAACACGAGCAACTTTATCAAAACTTTCTCCGATTGCATCATCCTTTGTTTCGCCAATTATTTCAAAAGATAAATGTTCTTTCATGTAGACAAGTTCAGTATTTCCGCCACTTACAACAACTGCAAGAAGGGGAAATTTCAATGGTTTAATAAATTCGTTAGCATAAATATGTCCTGCTAAATGGTGAACAGGTATTAAAGGTTTATCATAAATTAAGCTAAGTGTTTTTGCCGCTTGAATTCCAACATGAAGTGCCCCAATTAAACCTGGTCCACGAGTCACAGCGATTGCATCAACTTCTTCTAATCTAACTCCTGCTTCTTTTAATGCTTCATCTAAAACACAAGCCACATTTTCAAGGTGTAAACGAGAAGCAATTTCTGGCATAACTCCTCCATATTTTTGATGAACAGCAATTTGAGAAGAAATAGCGTTTGATAAAAGTTTGCCACCTTTTGTGATAGCACATGCTGTTTCATCACAGCTACTTTCAATTCCTAATATAACTAACTCTTTCTCCATACTAGATAAGTCCTTTCACCATATAAATCGCATCTTCGCCATCTTCATAATATTTTTCTTTGATAGTTACTTTTTGAAATCCATATTTTTCATAAAGATTAAGTGCCGGTAGATTGGATTTTCTAACCTCTAAAGTAAAGAATTCAACATTTTGTTTTTTAAGATTTTCTATTGCGTTTTTTAGCAAAAAACCTGCAAAACCTTGATTTCTTTTGCTTTTCTTTACTGCAATTTTATCAATTGTAGCTGAATCAAATGTAATCCAATAATCAAGATAGGCTACAATTTCATCATCAACTACAAGTACATCAAATTCTGAAACCGGATTCTCTTCAATTTCATAAAGTAAATCATTTTCTTTAAAAGGATTTAAAAATGATTCATCTTCGATTTCTTTAATCGCTTTTAAATCTTCTTTAGTTGCTTTTCTTATAATCGTTTTCATCTTTTAAATATACTGCTTTTAATTTAAGTATGTTTTCAACTTTATAAGAATCGTTTTTTAAAGCGAGCATGTTTTTTAAAACGTCACTATTTTCAGAAACTAAATCAAGATAACTTGTTTCACCACAAATTACGTAATCTTTATGTTCGTTTACGTATTTTATAACTTCATCATTAGTTAAAACTTGATCATTAACTATAGCATTACCCTTTTCATAAACTGCAAAATAACTTCTATTACTTCTGGCGTTTATTAAACAAATTGATGGTTTTTCTAAATCAGCTAAAACTTCTAATGAAGAAAAAGCGTAAACTGGTATATTTAAGGCATAACCATACACTTTAGCAATAGTTAAAGCAATTCTAACACCAGTGTAACTACCTGGTCCTTTTGTGACTAAAATTTCACTAATTTCTTTAGGATTTACGTTGTTTTTCTTAAAAATGTTCTCTATTTCTGGAATCATTAATTCACTTTGTCTTTGCCATGCTTCATATCTTATTTCATCAAGAAGCGTGCCATCTTGTGCCAAAGCTACACCAAGTTCTTTATTAGCACTATCAAGAATTAAACTAAGCATCTCTTTTTCCTCCTAAAGATTCAATTAGTGAAGCATATCTAGGACTTAAAGAAGAAATAGTTAGTTTTCTTTTAGTATCGCCAAGAGAATGAATCTCAATATTCATTGAGTGAAATGGGATCATTTCTTTAATAAACTCAGGCCATTCAACAATTGCAACTCCATCTCCTTCAATAACTTCTTCTAGACCAATGTTTTTTCCTTCTTCACTTACATCTTCAAGTCGATAAGCATCGATGTGATATAAATTTAATTTTTTATTAAAATAACATTTAAGAATATTAAATGTAGGTGAATTAATTTCTTCTTCAATTCCTAAACCAAGTCCAATTCCTTTAGTGATAGTTGTTTTTCCTGCGCCTAAATCGCCATTTAATGTAATTACACTTCCAGGAAATAAAGATTCAGAAATCTTTTTACCAAGTTCAATCGTTTCTTCTTTTGAATTTGTAATTAACTCAATCGTCACTTTCATCACCCCTTTTCGTTGCTTCTAAAAACAACTTATAATACTCTTTTATTTTTTCATCGTTAAATGGAAATTTTGCTTGTTCCATATATTCTTTAACTTGCGTAATATTGAACCTTAAAATTTGATCAATATCTGGACCATAGTTATATTTTTTACGATGATATCCGTATTCTTTAACATCAATTAAACGAATATCATTATTTGGATAAAGTTTAAGATCTAAATCGTAATCAATATATTTCACCTTTTTTGAATCGATTACAAAAGGCGAAGCAAGATTAACATAATAAGTTAAACCGTTTTTCTTAAGCATTGCAATGACATTCCACCAATGTTTAGTGAAAAAAATCATAATTGCCGGCTCTTTGGTGTACCAAATTCTAAAATCATGTTCGATAACTTTAGTCTTTGTGCTGGCAGCAACTATATAATCATCAGTTTGGTCGACAATAAAAACACTGTCCCAAATACGATGCATTCTACCATCATGTTTATAACCTTGAATTTCAATCCATTTATTTTTAAATGAGTTCATGCACTTTTCCTCCTTAAAAATAATGGTTTACTATTCAATATCGTCAAAAATCTTAAGAACTTTTTCTAAATCCTTTTCGGTTCTTCTAACTTGATTAAAATCAAATTCGTGTTCGACTGGAATGTTCATGAATTCATCAACATAGTCGATACCAACACTAGTTTTTCCAGGTCTAATCGAAATAATTACATCAATTAAAGTTTTATCGATTTTAAGTTTGCAAATATCTTTGATGACATCTTGTTTTAAAACTTTTCTCCACTCTTCATCGTTTGTGTAAATTGCGTAAGTATCGTTTCCATCGACAAGTTTTAAATCTTCAACATCATCAATTGGACGAGATAATTCTCCACCTTTAATTTGCATGATAATTCTTTTGCCTTCTTTATCATAGCTATTTTCATAATCATAGAATTTACCTAAAAACATTGGTGAAAGTCTGTTTTTGATTAATATATTTCCAGCAAGATCAGCTGCAACTAAAAGTTTACCTTTATATTGAACACTAACTAAGTTTCTGCTTCTTGTGCTCTTTAAATCTTTATAGAAACGAGCATCAAAGAAAATTTCATCTTTAAGTTGACCTTGTGGTTTAAACGAAAGGTCTGAGAAACCTTCTTTTGTATAAAGATATGTATCAATTTCGTTATAAAGTTTTGCAATATAATCTTCTGCTTTTGCGCCAAGTTTATTTTTAGCAAATCTTTGGAAAATGAAAACACAAATTAGAGCAACAATCATGATGCTAATCGAAACATAAGTAATCCATTGAACTGTTGAGCTTAAAGCTATCATCAAAACTAAAGCGGCAACTAAAACAACCATAACTGCAATAGTTACAATTGTATTAATTCTTCTTTGCTTTTTACTTGCTTCAAAATAAAAATTACGAGCCTCTTCTATATTTTTCTTGATAGTTTCTTGATCTAATGAAAGTGGCTCAGCATTTTCATCTTGAGTTAATCTTTCGTTTTCTTCAATAGTTAATGCAAGTTTATTAGTCGCTTCTTCTTGAACTTTTTCAGCTTCTTGTTGCTGTTTTAATTCTTCCTCTTTGTCGTACTTCTTTAATGGCATAATATTAAACTCCTTTACATAGTTGAACATATTTTACTATATGTAGGGATATTTAAAAATTAAAATAATTTTTATTATTTTATTATTCAAATTCGCTTCTAAAATTATTTGTAATAAAGATTTTTTTTATATTATTTTTATGTAAACTAACTTATTTCAGATTAAAAGTTATTCACTTTAATAACTCATGGCATTTTCGGATAATACTTTTTGCTACGGAAACATCAATTTTATTTTTAATAGCAACCTCTATCATATCTTCATCAGTTATGTCTCTTCCTTTACCATTTACTGATGTAGTGTGTTCGCCATAAAAAGTTTTACCTGGCGTAATATCATAAGCTGGTCCTAAACGATATGTACTAGATGTTTCGTCAAAAATAAAAGAGAAGTTTTTAGCATGATCATCCTGATTATCTATCAAAACATTGAAAACCATCCTTCTATACATTTCCAAAACGTCTTCATCTCTTCTTGTTAAAATTTGAGTTAGTTTGATTAAATCGTTATAGTCAAGACAAGGCGCTCTAAAATCACATTCCAACAGAGCAGCCACACTTATCATATGAACTTTCTTGCCGTTTAAACGGTCAAATCTTTTAATAAGAAAATACTTATTTCTCTTTTTTGAAGTGACTAAATTAATTTCAGGGATATTAATTCCCAAATCTTTCGCTAAAGACATGTATTTAAACTCAAGTTCTGCAATATTTTTAGGATTGAATTTCGAAGAGAATTTAACTATCCAGTCCTCGCCTTTAAATTTAATAAGCGATTTAGGTCTTGCGCCACCGCTAGATCCGCCTAGAGAATACAAAAATTCTATATCATTCACTTCTTTCGAATCTAAAAGATCGTTGCATTCTTGCTGAATAATATCAAAATCAATTTTATCTTTAACATCAAGTTCGCCAAAATTAGGCACATATTCTAAAGCGCCCATGTCAGAAGATCCAACATAAGAAAGCCTTTCTAAGGGTAATTAACTGATATCATATACTTATAAAAAATTATAAAATAATATA
>CALVRY010000065.1 GCA_944358755.1 uncultured Bacilli bacterium | reverse complement strand
ACTTATCACCCAACAGATTTAGAAACAAGAGAACTTTGGATTAAACAAGGCATGGATCCAGAACATTTAATACCACTTGAAGGCAATTTCTGGCAAATTGGTGAAGGACCATGCGGACCAAATACCGAAGTTTTCTATGATAGAGGTGAAAAGTGGGATGAAAAACACCTTGGAGTCGAACTTTTAAAACAAGATTTAGAAAACGATCGTTATATTGAAATTTGGGGCATTGTTTTCTCTCAGTTTAACGCTGTAAATGGTGTAAAAAGAGAAGATTATAAAGAACTTCCTCATAAAAATATTGATACTGGTGCTGGACTTGAAAGAATTTGTTGCGTTCTTCAAAATACTGAAACAAATTTTGAAACAGATTTATTTATGCCTATTATTAAAGCAACTGAAAAACTTGCATCAAAACCATATGGTGAAGGCAATTTAATGCCTTATAGAGTTATCGCAGATCACATTAGAGCTTGTACATTTGCTCTTGCGGATGGGGCTAATTTCTCTAACGAAGGTAGAGGTTATGTTTTAAGAAGAATTTTAAGAAGAGCAATGAGATATGCTCAAAAAATTGGTCTATACGAACCTTTCCTTTATAAATTAGTCGATAGCGTTGTTGAAGTAATGCGTGATTTCTATCCATATCTTGAAGAAAAGAAAGAATTCATCAAAAAAGTTATCAAAAATGAAGAAGAAAGATTTATTAAAACACTTATTAGTGGCGAAAATATCTTAAATTCTTACATTAAAGACAAAAATGAATTAAGCGGCGAAGAAGCTTTCAAACTTTATGATACTTATGGCTTCCCAATCGAACTTACTAAAGAAATTTGTGAAGATAATGGCACAAAAGTTGATTTAGAAGGCTTTAAAGTTTGCTTAGAAAAACAAAAAGAACTAGCAAGAAATTCACGTAAAAACATCGAATCTTTCAATAAACAATCTAAAGATTTAATGGAATTTAATGATAATAGTGAATACACCTATAACGATTTAGAAATTAATGCAAAAGTTATTGGCTTATTTAAAGATGGTGTAAAAGTAGATGCAATTGATGATGAAGGTGAAGTTATTTTTGATAAAACAAACTTCTATGCTGAAATGGGTGGTCAAGTTGCTGATACAGGAAGTGTTGAAGGAAAAGATGCTCAAGCAGAAGTATTAAATGTTACAAAAGCTCCAAATAAACAACATTTACATCATATAAAAATGTTATTTGGCGCTTTAAAAGTCGGTGATGAACTTACATTGAAAGTTGATCACAAAAAACATTTTGCAATCGAGAAAAATCACTCTGCAACTCACTTATTACAATCTGCTTTAATCAAAGTTTTAGGCGATGAGTGCCACCAAAAAGGTAGTTTTGTTAATGAAGAATATTTAAGATTTGATTTCTCTTTCTTAAGAAAAGTCGATGAAATCGAATTAAAGAAAGTCGAACATTTAGTTAACGAATTTATCGCAAAAGGAATTGAAGAAAAAACACTTGTTTTACCAATTGAAGAAGCAAAAAAAGTTGGCGCAATTTCTTTATTTGATGAAAAATATGGTGATGAAGTTAGAGTTGTAACATTTGGTGATGTATCTAAAGAATTTTGTGGCGGAACACACGTCAAAAATTCTAGCGATATTGGACTTTTCAAAATTGTAAGTGAAGGTTCAATCTCAAGTGGCGTAAGAAGAATTGAAGCTCGTACAGGCTTACTTGCTTATGAAGAATTCAAAAATAAAGAAGATAGGCTTGTTGAAACTAAACATCTATTAGATGCAAAAGCTGACATTGATATATCTCAAAAAATCACTAATTTTAAAGAAAACCTTGCAAATCTCAACTTAAAATTAGAAAAAATGATTTCTGAATTTGCAAGTTTAAAATCAGAAGGTATCTTAAAAGATATTAATGAACATGGATTTGCAATTGCTTATTCACCTGATTTTAATAAAGCTGGTTTACTTTCGTTACTTGATACAATTAAAGCAAGAACAAATTCATATATTGTTGTTTTAATTGGAAAAGAAAATGAAAAATATCCTCTCATTGTTGGTGTTAGTAAAGACTATGTCGACCAAGGAATCCTTGCTGGAAATCTTGTTAAAAAGATAACTAGCATTTTAGGCGGAAATGGCGGTGGAAGAAAAGATATGGCTCAAGGAAGTGTTGCTTCACTTGATAAAATTTCTTCAATTAATAAGGAATTATTAACTAAATAAGATGGAAAAATACATTGGTTTAGATTTAGGTACAAAAACTTTAGGTATTGCTGTTTGTGATTCACTTGGCATTGTTCACCCAAGAGAAAACTTTCTTTTTGAAAAAGGCAATTACAAAAAGGCACGTGAACATTTAATCGAAACTCTTGAATTTGAAAACATTAAAAATGTGGTAATTGGTTATCCTCGTCAACTTGATTTACAAGAAGGCGAAAGATGTCAATCGGTGAAAAGATTCATTAGTGATATCTTAAAAGTAAAACCGGATTTAAATGTCTTTTATCACGATGAGAGTTTTTCAACAATTGAAGCTAGAGAAAGATTAAGAGATCAAGGTGTAAAAGAAGAAAAAATTAAGCAAATCATCGATATGATGAGTGCTGTCGTAATTTTAGAAGATTTTTTAAGGAGCAATAGAAATGGGACCACTAAATGATGATCAAATCGTAATTTATGATGAAGAAGGCAAAGAATATTTAATGAATATTCTTTTCACATACGAAAATCCTGAAAGAAATGCAGAATATGTCTTTATTTACGATGATAATGACCCAGATGAAGTTATCGTTATGAAATATAATGAAGAACATGAACTTTTTGAAGTCACTGATGAAGAAGAATTAAAGGAAGCTGAAGAAGTTTTAGAAGCCTTTAATGAAGATCCATCAATCCAAGAAATAAAAGATTAATGCATTATTTATCAAAGTTTTGATATAATATTTAACTGAAAAAAGCGAGGAATAAAAATGGCAAAAGATATTATTTTAACTCAAGAAGGTTTAGATAAATTAAGAGCTGAATATAGAAATTTAATTGATGTTGAAAGACCTCAAGTAATCGAAGCTTTACAAAATGCTAGAGCAATGGGCGACTTAAGTGAAAACGCTGACTATGATGCTGCTAGAAATAAACAAGCTGAAATCGAAGGTAGAATTAATGAAATCGAAAATATTTTAGCTAATGCTAAAGTTATTGAAGTTGGAAAAACAAAAACAATCAACATTTCAAATATTGTTACCTACACAGATTTATCCGATAACGAAACATATACAGTTAAAATTGTTTCAAGTATCGAATCAGATCCATTAAGTGACCCAGAAAATATTAAAGTTTCTAATGAATGTCCATTAGGCGCAGCATTAATTGGGCACAAAATTGGTGATGAAGTAACTGTTAAAGCAAACCCAGATTACAAAATTAGAATTGAAGATTTTAAATAATTTTTAAAAAAAATAAAAATATTTTTAACAAAATTGAAATTGAACTCCTTCGTAGTATATGAAAGGAGTTTTTTTTATGTTAAAAGTTATTGCCGTTGTAGTAATTGCGACAATTATTGGAATTGTTGCAATGAATCTAATCCCTAATGTGACTGGAAATGTCACTGGGGATCCGACACAAGTCGTTGATGATCCTAATAATCTAACTATTGGGATAACAGGTCAAGTAGTTAAACCAGGGAATTATATTCTAGAACCTGAAAGTACTCTACAAGATTTAATCGATAAAGCAGGAGGAACCAATTCAAATGCTGATGAAAGGTGTTTTTACGCTGATTTAGCCATTGAAGAGAATCAAGAGTATTATATTGCTCCTAAATTTGACTTAAATGACCTTTGTGGTGATGAACCATTGCCGAAAGTTAACATTAATGATGGAACAAAAGAAGAATTAATGGGAATTAGTGGTATTGGTGATGCAATTGCCACGCAAATTATCACATATCGAAATGAAAACGGAATTTTCTATTGTTTAGAAGATTTAATGGATGTTAGTGGTATTGGAAATGCAACTTTTGAAAAGCTAAAAGATTCAATCTATCTTCATGAATAATTTATGAAATTTTTCACGGCCCTTTTATATGCCATTTCGGGGTTGATTTTATTTGATAAACAAGCCTTTATTTACGGAATTGCAATATTTTTAATTGCCTTATTTTTAACTTTTAAAAAATTTAGGCGTGAAAAGAAAGTTATTATTTTTCACGCAGCAATTTTCGCCTGTTTTTTAATATATGGGCTTTTAGAAATTAAAACTTTTCAATCTCCAGAAGCTATAAAAGGGATCGTGATCAAAAGAAGTGAGAATTATTTTGTTTTATTTGATGGTTTAGAAAGATTTTATGTAAATGCATATGATTTTAAGGATATTAATCTATTTGATGTTATTGAAATTAATGGATATTTTACAGAATACAATTTTTCAGTTTTAGAAAGTGATTTTGACTTCAATCTATACCTCAAAAACCTTGGTATAAGTAGACAATTAGGCATAAATTCATATTCAACATTATTTAAAAATTCAATAAATTGTAGTCTAATTAAGAATAGTATAATTTCGCAATTTATTAGCGAAAAAACTATTGAATTAATGAATACATTAATTTTAGACGAAATTGATTACAATTCAACGTTAATAAAGCGATTGCAGCACAATACAATATTTTATTTGTTCTCGCTTTCAGGTATTTACATTAACTATTTTATTTATAAATTAGTTAATCTTTTATCTGTTAAATTTAAACCATTTTTATCTAATTTATTAGCTTTAACAATAGTTAGTCCTCTATTGATTTTAAACATTAATAGTTTTGCTGTTTTAAGAATTTTTGTGGTTTATTTATTTAAATTAATAAGTATAAAAAGGAATGATTACGACTCTTTAAAATATAAATCTTTATCTTATTTGGTGTTATTAATTAACAAACATAATCTATATCAATATGGATTTATTATGCCTCTTTTAATTTCAACATTTATGCAATTTAGTAAGCTTCTTTTTAAAAGAAGAAAGTGGTATATAAAAAAGTTTGTTCCGGCAATACTTATCTTTATTTTGGTCTTGCCATTCTCGATTAGTTTTAATAATTCAATTAACATTGTATCGATTTTAATTTCAATAATATTTATGCCGTTTATTAGGATTATTATCTTATTATTTTATCCTTCAATATTTATGCTTAAATTACCATTTATCGAATCGATAATGGATACTTTTTACGATATAATTATGTTTTTTGATATAAGCGCATTCAATATAAATATGCCTGAATTTAACCCTATTTTAGTTATCATTTATTATTTCTTAATCTTTATAATTTTATATTTTAGAGAAATAAATTTTAAGAAATTTTATGAAATAGCGATGAGCGGATATATGGCATTTTTATTGCTTTATTGCTTACCTATTAAAAACACTTTTACAAGTAGCGTAAGCTTTATAAACGTCGGCCAAGGAGATTCAACATTAATTAGAATTAAAAATAAAACAATCTTAGTTGATACTGGTGGAAGTTTAACAAAAGACATAGCTAATGATTGCTTAATTCCTTATTTCGAAAAGAACCGAATTTATAAAATCGATGAAGTTATAATAACTCACTATGATATGGATCATTATTATGCATTAGAAAATTTACAGAATGATTTTAAAGTAGGGAAAATATATGATTATACTAATTTTTCTGAACGTGATAATAGTATTTTAACTATATACAACATAAATAATAATTTATTAAATGTTGTAGATGAAAATAGTAAATCATTAGTACTTCGGTTTGAGCTTAGTGATAAAAGGTTTTTGTTAATGGGAGATGCGCCGATAGAAATCGAACAAGAGATAGTGAAAAAGTACTCAAATTTAGATTGCGACATTTTAAAAGTCGGTCATCATGGAAGTGATACAAGTTCATCTGTTGAATTTTTAAAAGCGGTTACGCCTGAAGAAGCTATTATAAGTTGTGGATTAAATAATAAATATGGCCACCCTAATGATAAAGTTTTAGAAAATCTCGAATCGTTAAACGTTAAAGTTCGAAGAACTGATTATGAAGGAACAATAGAATATATCGTATAAAATAGTGTAAAATTGTAAATATGATTTATTTACTTTATGGCAACGAAAATACAATGATTCGCAATAGAATCAAGAAAATTAGAAAAGAATTATTCCCAGAAAATGATGAATATATAGTTAATTTTGATTTAGATCACGATAGTATTGGCAATTTAGTTGATGAAATTAACCAAATGTTCATTTATGGAGATAATAAGTTAATTATTGTCGATAATTGCGAATTTTTAACGACAGAACCTAAAGATAAAAAAACAATTGCATCTTTTATTGAACTTTATGATTCATTAAAAAATCTCAGTGAAAACATTGTCGTTATTTTCACGGTTCACGGTTCAAAAGTAAATACTAAAAATTCCATTTATAAACTCATCTTAGAGAATGGAAAAGTTTTAGAATTTAAAGATATTCA
>CALVRY010000064.1 GCA_944358755.1 uncultured Bacilli bacterium | reverse complement strand
GAGAGTAGCAAAGAAGATACAAACGAAGCTTTTTGGAACTTCACAAGCTGGGATTGGTATGGAGACGAACCAAACCTTGAAAAACCAACAACATCTGGTTTCTCTTGGTCTAGTTTTGACCAACTTTATTCAGCTTATGCGGATTATTCAACAAGAGAATTAAATGGTGTTACATTTGACGTTCCTGATTTTAGTGATTTAAGTTCTATACCTCTTGATTCCCATACCTATATTCATGAAACAGGTCATTTACTTGGTTTAGATGATTTATACACAAGTGATTCACGCCGTCCAACTGGTTCATCAAATATGATGGATCAAAATATTGGCGATTTTGATCCATATTCAAAACTTGCTCTTGGTTGGATTACACCTTATGTTGTTTATGGAAGTAGCGAAATTCTTCTACCATATAATACATATGATGATCACTCAGTAATTGTAATTCCTTCTAATTGGGAAAAAATCTCTGCAGAAATTGAAGAATTAAGCGAAGAAGAAAAAGAAAACTATGTCTATGAATTCAATCCATTTAGCGAATATATCTTAATTGATTTATATTCTCCACTTGGACTTAACTATAAAGATACATTTGGAAGTGATGGATATTTTGTCCATGGAAGAGAAAATTGTATTGCTGATACTGGTGTCAGAATCTGGCACGTTGATTCAAGAATCTTTAAATGTACTGTCGTAAATTCAGCGATTGGTCAAAAATTATCTTGGGACTATTCAAATCTTGAATGGGATGGAAAACAACTTAAAGATAATGAAGCAATCATCATGGCTATATCAAATGAAAGGAATGAAAGTACAAGTTTCCAATTAAATGAAAAATATAATTTCTATGAAAGATTAAGACTAATTGAAGCTCATGGCACAAATACCTTTGATCTTGTATCAACTGGTATGGTTGATGGCTATGCAACTGGCGAAACTTTATGGAAAACTGATAGCAATCCATTTGATATTTATACCTTTGGTTATCAATTCTTTAATGCAACTTACACTTTCAATAGTGGAAGCGAATTACCTTTTAAAATATGTGTAGAAACTTTAGTAGGAGTAGATTATGAGTAAGAAAAGATTATTACCTTTATTAGCACTTGGCCTCATCGTTAGTTTACCTCTTGTTAGTTGTGGAGGAGATCAACCAGATGTTCCTGTTGATCCTAATAATCCAAACAATCCTAACGAACCAGAAGTCAAATATAAAGAAACTGCTAAAATTAGTGTTTCAACTGACGCTAATGTTGAAAATAAAGTCTATAACCCAAGTGATGTTGAAATCACAATGACTTTGTCTGATTTTGAAAAAGAAGCATTTTATAACACTCAAGTTATGCCTTCTCTTGGTGAGGTCAACATTCTTGTCGTTCCTGTTTTAATTCCAGAATATACTGAAATTGATCTTGATAATAACGGCACTGACGACAAAGACAAAGTTCATGATGACCTTGAAACTTTATTCTTTGGTGACCCAGAAAAAGACGACCGTCTTGAATTTGGAAGTTTAGCTTCTTTTTATAAAGAATCTAGCTATGGAAAACTCAACATTACTGGCACAGTAACTGATTGGTATGACGTTAAAGAAGAACTTGGTTACACATCCGCTACTCAAGTTACTAGCTCAGTCACCGATCAAATTGTAAAAGATGCTGTTGAAGATTATCGCGCTAAACAAAGTGACGCTTTAAAATCTTTTGATAGCGATACAGATGGTTATCTTGATGCAGTGTGGCTTGTTTATAGTGCACCAAATTATACAAATGGCGGACCAAATCTTGAAGATATGAATTTCTGGGCATACACATCTTGGACAAACCAAAGAGATGTTGATCCAAATGTTGATGCACCAATTGTCAATTTATATGGTTGGGCAAGTTATGACTTTATGTATGAAGGATATGGTGCATCTTCTCTTGATGCTCATACCTATATCCACGAAACTGGCCACTTCCTTGGCTTACAAGATTATTATTCTACAGATGGTGGAGCAGCTTATTCTCCTCTTGGAAAAGTTGATATGATGGATAACAACATCATCGATCACAACTCATATTCAAAGATGTTACTTGGTTGGACAAAACCATATCTTGTTTATGGAGATGCAGAAATTGATTTAAAATCCATGCAAAACGAGAACGCTTTAATCGTAATTCAAGATGATGCAGCAGAAGTTACAAACAAATTTAATCCATTTAGCGAATATATGATTGTTGAACTTTACACAAACGAAGGATTAAATAGAATTGATAGTTTTGATCAATACGATGCAGTTCTTGCTCCTCAAGGAAAAGGCGTTAGAATTTATCATATCGATAAGAGACTTTATACTATCACCAGTGATGATTTAAATGGTGTTTATACTATTGGCGAATATGATGGCAAAGAGAAAAATGATGGTCTTGTCGTGCCTATTACAAATTCAAGAAATGACGATATGTATAACCTTAACTTTGGTCTTGATAACACAGTCAATTTATTCGATGAAATCCGTTTAATTGAAGCAAACGGAAAAGATACATTCTCAAATGGTGGCTACCAAAGATTAAGAAGCTATTTTAGAAATGGCGATACTTTCTCAATGGAAAAACATAGTGCTTTCTTCCGTGATGGAAAATTTAATGATGGCTCATTATTCTCCTATAAAGTGGGGGTAAGTTATGAAGAATAAGATTTTACTTGTTTCTGCTCTTGCTTTATTAACTGTTGTTACAGGCTGCACCACAAATCCTGAACCTGGATATAATCCAGGAGGCGACACAAGTGGCGAAAATGGTGGCTCTTCTAGTGACCACGTTGAATCACCAAGTTATGATGGTGGACTCGAAGGCAACGAAGAGCAAGACAACTTCACTGATGAAAACAATAAAAATATTGAGGTTTTGCTTGAAAATGCTTCAAAACAAACAAAATTTACTTATGAAGTAACTGTCAATGTTTCCGGCACAACTGATCGCGCAATGCAATATTACACACCAAATGCATGGTATACCGAAAGTGATACCAGTGATACATTTGGCTATGCTCAAACAAAAGACAAACACTATCTTTTTAAATATTATTTAAGTGAAGATGAGAAAAATGTTTATCCTTCTATTTATGAATATTCTGGATATACATCAAATGAAATTACAACTGAACTTTATTCAGCTTTAACTGTAGCTCATATTTCTCAACTCGCTGATACTTTAGATACACTTAAAGATGAAGGTTATTCCTATCTTGGCGGAAATAGATTTGTCATTTTAGATGATGAAACAATGTCTGTTTTCCAATTTATGTCAAGCTATGGAATGTCGATTTCTAATTATATTAACGCTTTTTACATTCAAATTATTGATTTAGAAAATTGTATTTTTGAAACAACTCTTGATCTAGGAATGTATGGCACAATTAAAGGCAAATTTACTCCTCAAGAAACTACAAAAATTGATTTTGTAAATGATGCTGTTTTAAATAAGGGACTAGAAGGCGTTAAAGAATATAGTGAAGTTAAAGCATTAAATAACTTGCTTGATCAAAATAACTTTACGATGAGAGGAATCTATCTTCTTGAAGCTAATGGTCATTTAAACGAACCAGGTTATACAATTTATTGTACAAATGATTATTTCGCTTTCTTATACGATGATCCAAAATATGCTGATTTTGGCTTTGCTTTAATTAAAGCAAATACAACTGTTCCAGTTTACACTTTTGACGAAACTGGTAATTTGTCATCAACTCCAACAGATATGACAATGGATTATGATGCTTGTTATGAATTCAGAATCAGAGATGATGGCTCAATTTATTTTATGAACTTCATTGGACCTGTCGAAACCGAATCTACACAATATAAATATGTCGATTCACTTCCTACAATGGGAGAAGTTGGTATTTTATATATCACCGAAGACGAAAATGGCAAGATGATGGTCTATGAATGGGCAGCAACTGAAGGAAAATACGAATGGAAAGTTTATTCTGAATGGTATGACACCGTTGGTGATTTTTATGTCTCAGGTGCAAGTGCAACTTTCTACCTTTCTTCTAGTGTATTTACTGCAATTTCAGCTTCTTTATATGAAAAAGCCGATCCAAGCGAAGTAAATGAATTAGATTATGTATCAAGTAATACTGATATTCTTTCAGCTCTTGCAAATGGTATCTTTGGCTGGGGTTATCAACCAACAACTACTTGGATGGACTATATTACAAGATCTTATTTAACGATTGAAAAAGAAGACGATACCATCAAATCAGCAAATATTGGTCTTGGCGTTATGGCTAGTTTAAATGGCGGACCAACTGGCGAACAAAAAATTTATTATACCTATTCTAACTTTGGCTCAACCTCCTTTAAAGGCGCCGAAGATATGATTAATAGTCTTTATAGCGAGGAATAATTATGAAGAAATTTTTATCAATATTAACTTTTTCAACTTTACTTGCTACTTTAGTTGGATGTGGCTCTAATCCTGACACAGTGCCTAACGATCCAAATAATCCAGGAGAAAATCCTGGACAAAATACGGATGAACCAGGCAACGATGATGACAACAAAGAAGAACTTCCTGCTCCAAAAGGCGCTCTTCAAGAATTATTTGCTTCTTTAAGAAACAATAATTTTACCCTTTCTTATACTGATAGATATGCTTCAATTGGTGTTGAAAGACGTCAAGAAACTCGTTACACTGATTATTCTTTAGAAAGTAATGGCGATCTTGGTTTTAATGGCTACGCCAAAAACGAAGAATGCGTATTTTCTTATAATTTAGAAGGAAACGAAGTTGTAAGTGGTCTTCCAGTTATCGACAACAATAAAGGCATCATGGTCACTGATATCTATGATTATCGTGAAGGGCTTGATGAATTTGATTATACTTATTTACCAAGTGAATATAATGCAGGGGACATTTATAAATATGAATTTGGTAAAAATACTAAAAACGATGAATTATTAATTTCAGTATTTTTAAGAAAGACATATAATCCTCAAGCTATCCCAAAATCATTTACTCTTCAAGTAGTACAAGGTCAACTTCAAATCAATGCTGTGACTCTTGATTATGGAAATGGACTCCAAGATTCTACTAGAGTTGTTGCTTATAATATTGGCACAACAGAAAATGCTGCAATTAAAAAATATTTAGATGATGGCTTAACATCTAAAACCCCACTTGATAAAAGATTTTATTATTTAATTGCACCTTATCTTCAATCAAATAACTATAAAACTACCCTTGATGCAACAGGTGTTAGAAATGATAGTGGTGGATTTAACACTTTTAAAGAAAATCAATATTATTTAGAAAATGCTGTAATTTACGAAGATATTAGCACTGAAAATGGAAGCATAACCGGAAATATCCAAACTCCTGGCGTTGTCGCTACATTTAGTTTAAATGAACTTGATGATGAAAAATTAACAATTACATCAACTCCATCAAATCAAGGAACTGGTCCTTATACTCAACTTTATGGAGAAGTAGTTACTAACAAATTTAGTGATTTAGAATTCTCAAATTTCATTGGATATATTGATGAAGAACATGAAGATTCTTATTACATTACTGATTCATATGTTCAAGCAATCTTAGGTTATATTTGTTACTTTGAACTTGATTCAACAACTAGATCTTTAAGAAACTTACGTCTTGAAGTTAATGATTGGGATAAACATGAATTTACACTTCATTTTAATGCTTATAATCCAACAAGTAATTTAGATCTTGGAACATTTACAGCAAGCTTTACAAGTGTAGATGAAGTTGTTGTTCCAGCTGTTACAAATTATTTAGATATTGGTGAATCTTCAAAAAATCAATCTATCGATGATTTAAAAACAGTTCTTGAAAAGTTTAAAGATCACAACTATTCAATGGATGTTATTTCAGGCAGCGAACTTGCTAAAGTTTATTACACCAAGAATTATTATTTTCTTCAAGCTTATGGAAATAAATCTTTAAATTCTGGCTTCATTAAAGAAGGCGATTCAATTTATGAATTCACTCTTTCTTATGATGCAAGTAATACAAATATCACCGGAATCAACGTTGATAGAAGTAAAGATTACGCAACTCTTGGAATGACTCTTCCAGGATGTGGCACTTATTATGGCGAAGAAGACATTGATTTATTCTATTTCTCAGCTTTTGATGATGCTATTTATAATTATGAAAATTATACAAAAGCAAGTCTCATGGGCTTTGATTACTGGATGAATACCACTGAATTTGCTGAAGAAGATTCGAGAATAAATTTTTCTAATGCTGTGTTAAAATATTTCTATCCACGTGATACAAGTGGTGCTTTACCTCAAGGCGCAGGCTTTATGGTAAGAAATGGCGATACACCATATACGACTAGAGTTAGTTTACTTCTTACATATAGCTCTAGTGATGGAGAAAATTATGGTGGAGAAATATCTACTTTCTATGATATCGGAGATACAAGATTTGAATATCTTGAAAACTATATTTTAGAAAATAGTTAAGATTTGCGAGGTATTTATTATGAAAAAGAAATTTTTAGCGTTAAGTTTATTATTAACTTGTGGACTTATTGGGCCTGGCATAGCTTCTTGTGGAAATGATAATCCACCAGATGTGCCAGTCGATCCTAATAATCCTGGAGA
>CALVRY010000063.1 GCA_944358755.1 uncultured Bacilli bacterium | reverse complement strand
AAATAAACTTCGATAAAAAATCAATATCAGTTTTACCTTCGACAACAATTAAACATTTTCTATTCATAGTTTTTCACGTGAAACAATTTGCAAGAATTGTGAAAACTTGTTTTTTGAAGACTTTCAAAATCCAAATTTAGTAGATCACTAGCGTATTTAACCGTGTGAAAAATAAATTTTGGTTCGTTTAATTTCCCTCTAAAAGGAACTGGTGCCAAATATGGAGCATCGGTTTCAAAAACAACTCTTTCAAGAGGAATACTAGCAATAACTTCTTTGGTTGTAATTGCATTTTTAAATGTTAAGACGCCACCAAATGCAAGATAGTAACCTAATTTAACAAATTCTTTAGCCATCTCTTTGCTACCGGAGAAACAGTGCATAACACCTGTGTTATCAACTTTGTTTATCTTTAAAATATCAAATGTGTCCTGGACAGCATCTCTACAATGAATTGAAACAGGTAAATTATATTTATTAGCTAATTCAATTTGTTCTTTAAACATTTCTTTTTGCTTTTCTTTTATTTCTAATTCTTTTTCCCAATAGTAATCTAAACCGATTTCGCCAATTGCTTTAATTTTTCTGGAAACTTTCAGTAAATTTTCAAGTTCGTTGATAGTAGGGCAATTTTCTTCTTTGGTTTTGTATTGTTTGTGTTCGGTTGGAATAACCCCGATAGCACAATACACATTTTCATATTTTTCAGCTATCTCAATTGCTTTTTTGGAACTTTCTACATCCCAACCAACACACATAAAACAGGTAACTCTCATGTCGGAAGCTTCTTTTAAGTATTGATCAAGATTAGAAAAAATTTTCTTGTCGTTAAGGTGTATATGAGTATCAAAAATCATATTATTTTCCAACACAGAACCTAGAGAATATTTCTTTTGCAATATCAAAGTCGTTGTCTTCGCCAAGAAGTGAAAGTATTGCAAGATATACTTCTTGAATTTCGCTGTTAATAATGTCTATTGGAATATTTGCAAGAGTATCTCGTAAAATATCTTCAAGTTTCTTTTTGACACTTTCTAAAATTCCGATTTCTCGAGTGTTAGCAATAGAAGGGTTATTGTAGTTTTCTTCACTTAATCCGAGTCTTTTTATAATCTCGTTTTTTAGTGGATCAATGCTTTTATTTAATGCGCTAACATACAATTTATCGTTGTCTTTTTCTTTAGCTAAATCTTCTTTGTTATAAACATAAATTGTGTTTTTATCTTTAACTAATTTTAATATTTCTTTGTCTTCATCATCAAAATTACTGCTATCAAAAACGCAAATCACAAGATCGCTTTTATCGAGTTTTTCTAAACTTTTTTCAATGCCAATCATTTCGACTTTGTCGCTTGATTCTCTGATTCCTGCGGTATCAAAAAAGTTAATTACAACGCCACTTAAATTAACTTTTCCTTCAACAACGTCACGAGTAGTGCCCTTAACGTCAGTAACAATAGCTTTATTTTCGTTAAGTAGAGCATTTAATATCGATGATTTTCCTACGTTTGGTTTTCCGACAATTGCGACATTTATACCATCTTTAATGATATTTCCTTTTATTCCATCTTTAATTAATTTATCGATATATTGAATATTTTCCCTGCAAATCTCAACTATTTTTTCATTATTTGCTTCTTCGATATCGTAATATTCAGGATAATCAATGTTTACTTCAATTAAAGACAAAATGTCTCCAATACTCTTTTTAATCGGCTCAATAAGTTTTGTAGTTTCGCCACTTAACGCCATAAGACAAAGTTTTTTACTTTCTTCAGTTTCGGCATTAATTAAATCGTTAATTGATTCGGCTTGCATTAAATTCAGCTTCCCATGCATATAGGCTCTTGCTGAATATTCGCCATTTGTGGCTAGTCTAGCACCGTTTTTTAAAGCGGTTTTTATAATCTTGTTAAAGATTAAAGGAGAGCCGTGTGAGATAATTTCAACACTATCTTCGCCTGTAAAAGATCTAGGATTTTTGTAGGCGAGAAGTACAACTTCATCAATTATGTCTTCACCATCTTTTATATATCCATGATAAATCTTGTTAGATTCGGTTTTTTCAATGTTTTTGCTAAACATTTTAGAAACAACAAAAAAGCAATCGTCTCCACTTAAACGAACGATTGCTAAAGCGCTTTTTAAAGGTGGTGTAGCTAATGCAACAATAGTTTCAAACACTAACTATTCTTCCTTGTTTTCTTCTTGAGAAGCAGTGGATTCGTTTACGCTTGCTTCTTTGCCAGAAGGAACATATTTAATGACAACAGCTCTGTTTTTACCATCTCCTACAGATTCAGTTTTGATGTTTTTCCAACTTGTAAGAGCGTTGTGAACTTTCTTTCTTTCGTCTGGTGTCATTGGTTCAAGTTTTGCATCAACGTGAGTTGATAAAACTTCTTTGGCTACTTTTTTAGCTTCGTGAATAACTCTACTATATTTCTTGTCTTTATAGTTTCCAATATCAAGTAAAATTCTAAATTTTCTCTTGAATTTTTGAGAAACAGCAAGTTTAACTAATTCATTTAAAGCCTCAAGACTTCTACCATTATTTCCGATTAAGATTGAGTTGTGGTTAGTTTCGATTAAAACTTTGATTAAATTTTCTCTGTAGAAAGTTTTTAAACTAGCATCTAATCCTAATTCATGGCATATATCTTTTATATATTCTTCAATAAATAAAATTACATCGCTTGTTTCTTCAACTGAAATAGTAGCTTTTTTTGAGAAAAGACCTTTCTTTTCTTCAACTACTTTATAAATTAATTCTTCTTCTGTAAGATTTAATTCGTCGCAAGCTTGTTTAATACATTCTGCAACTGTTTTTCCGCTATATAATTTCATTTTTATATGCTCCCTTCACTTGATTTTTTCTTTGAGAAAAGATTTTTCATTTTATCTTTAAAACTAGGTTTTGTTGTATCAATATAGTTTCCTTTATCTCTCTTATTTTGATGAGCAACAAAGATAAAGTGGAGTAATACTGATTGAATAATAGAGATAATAGCTCCTGCAAACCAGTAAACACCCATAGCACTTGGAAGTGTGAAGCCCATGATAACAATAAATATCGTCATGACCCATTGAGTAATTTTAAGTGTTCTGTTTTGTTGATTTAAAGCCGAACTATTACCTAGTTTTGTGACATTTTTCATTCTCTTTTTGTTGAGCCATTGAGGTAAAAGCATTGACACAATTTGAGCAGCACTCATTAAAATAATAAGAACAAGTGCAGTCCACCAACCTGGATTGCTTGGCCAATTTGTAAAATTAGATAAAACATTCCAAATTGTGTCAGATAGTCTTAAACCTAAAACAGCATCTCTACTTAAAGAGGCACTGCCTTGTAATGCGTTCCAAACACAAATAAAGACAGGGAATTGAACAATAATGACAAGAAGTGATGAGAATGGATGAACTTTATATTTCTTATAAAGCGCCATTTGAGCTTGTGCCATTTTTTGCTTTTCGTAGTTATTTGTATTAGCGTTTGGATATTTTTGTTGAAGTTTTGCGAGTTCTGGTTGTAAAAATGACATTTTTTGTTGAGATAATGTTGCTGGCATTGTTACTAACATGAACAAGATTCTAATAATAAATGTCGCAAGTAAAACTGCACAAATTTGTCCATATCCGTTCATACCAAAAATATGAGCAAAATTTTCAACCATTGTGCCAATAGGATAAACAAGTAAACCTTCTAAGAATCCGTGTTCAGAGAAAGCTCTTCCCCAACCTTCATAGAAATTTTCGCCTTTTCCTTCAATTAAGACTGTATCATTAAGCGGATTGTTTGAAGTGTGTCCATAATATCCATCATTAACTGTGATACAAGTTCTTAAATTAGCAATTTGTGAATTTAAATTTGTTTGCATGAGGTTTAAGAAATTAACGCTTAAGCCTTCATCAAAACCAAATTTGTTTTCAGTAATAATTTCGTTGTTCCGTGCTTTTAGAGTTGCAAAATGGTCGTTTGGATTTTCGTCGTTATGGTATTTAACAAACCCAGTTCGAGCAAGAAGAGCGTTGTTTCTTCCAATGTTATTTTTGCCACCTTCAAGCATTTCGTTTAACAAAGTTTCATTGCTGGTGTCTTTTTTATATTCTGCAAGTTGTTCACTGGTATAACCATAAATTTGTTCGTAAGTTAAAGTTTCTAGACTTACATTCTCTAAACTAGAAACGCCTGCATTTGGAGCTTCTTCAACCATCATTTCAAGTGTTTTTTGGTCTAAAGCTTCCCAATAACGACTTGTAGGCACGATCATCCCATAACTTGAAGCAGTACTAATAAGATTTTTTGTAAAATCATTAAGTCCAAAAGTGTAACTTGTGTAGGTGTTGCTATCGGCACCTTCGGCAGTAGAAATTCCACGCATTGAGATAGTAACATTTTTTAGCGCCCAAACATTTTCATTTACTTTATAGAAAAATAAATCTGGATTTTTTGTGCCATCTTCCTTGATGTAAAGACTATCGTCGTTTAAATCACTGGCGTTATTTTGAACGCGAAGTAATTCAATACCTCTATCATTTATTTCATCTACATTAACGTTTGCTTGTGCTTTAAAAGTATCTAAAATAAAGTTTTCGCCTTGTTCTACGCTATCAAAATAAGTGGTGTTAACCCCGTTGTAACCATACATGTAGTTTGAAGTATCTAAATTGGAACAAAATGAATTACAGCTTGTTAAAAGTAGAACTGCCCCGAGAACAGTTGCCCCTCCAAGAACCTTTTTAATGCTTTTTTTATTCATTGATTACTCCTTAATAGAAGTGATTTTTAGAATCAAATCTTTTAAAAGATTTTCGTTTTTTGAAAATTCTTCAGTGTTATATTTTTTCGAGATAACAATAATGATATCTAATCCGCAATTTTTATAATCAAGATATTTATCAACAATTGATCTGACTTGTCGTTTGATTTTAACTCTTTTTACAGCGATTCCGTTCTTTTTTGTTACAAGTATTCCGACTCTAGAGTATCCGAATTCGTTTTTACGATAATATAATGTAAAGATTTCGTTTCGTTTAAATTTTCTTAGGTCGAGTATTTCTTTAAATTCTCGATATTTTTTTACGCGGTTAATTTCTTTCATTAATTAGTGCTTTGTATTAACAACTAAGACTTTTCTACCTTTCTTTCTTCTTAAAGCTAAAACTTTTCTTCCGTGGCCTGTTGCCATTCTAGCTCTGAAACCATGTACTCTTGCTTTGTGCAATTTGCTTGGTTGATAAGTTCTTTTCATAATTACATTCCTCCTAAAATATGCAAAAGAAATTATATATGTATAAATACATATAAGTCAACAAATTGTGTCTTTTTGGCACTTTAAGCAAGTGGATAATTTTTAACATCTTTTATCTTTTACACAAGCGTGTTGAAAACGAAAAATTTTAATGTGGAAAGCAAAAATTTTCTTGATAAATAAGGCAAAACACGAGTGTGGAAAATTATTTTTAGTGTGTATAAGTTTTAACACAATCCACAGTTTCCACATTGATAAAAGTTTTCCACATATTTTTCCACATTAAAATTGTGTATAAAAATTTTTCTTTTGTGCTTATCGTAACTTTTTAAATTTATAATGTGGAAAACTCTCTTTTTGGTATTTTATGCACTTAATTTTTACATTAGTTTAATATACAATATTAAAGCATTATGAATACTACTACAGTCAGTCAAAACAAAGAACTTTGGAACAACATATTAGCGTTGGTATCGAAAGAAAATGATAAAACGATATTCGACGCTTTTTTTCGCAACACCTCAATCTATAAGGTTGACGGAAGCAAAATTTTCATTCTTTGTGAATCGAAATTAGGTAAAGAAATTTTGCGTGATCGCTTCGCGAATTACCTATCTCAAAAAATCAATCAAGCGACTTCTTCAAATTACACACCTATCTTTGTCACTCAAGATGATTTAAAAGATAAGCAAAAGTTCGTTGATTCTTCCACAGATGAACCATCTTATTTTAAAAACTCAATTATCGATCCAAATTATACTTTTGATAATTTTGTTGTCGGTCCTTCAAATTCTGAGGCACAAAAAGCAGCGCTTTATACGGCGACTGCACCAGGTGGAATTTATCAAACTCTCTTTATTTATGGAGGAAGTGGACTTGGTAAAACTCACCTTTTAAGTGCAATCGGGAATTACATCAAAAACACTCTCCCAGAAAAGAAAGTTTTGTATTTTTCTAGTCAGGATTTTTTAAACGAATACCTTGATTTCGTAAGTGGCGATACTCGTCGCGAACAACTTTATAAATTCTTAAAAAGTTTTGACGTTTTACTCATCGACGACATCCAAATGTTAAAAGACAAAAAGAAAACTCAAGAATTTTTCTTTAACATTTACGAGGATTTTCGTCAAAATCATAAGCAAATTTGTTTTACAAGCGATCGTTTACCTGGCGAACTCGAAGGAATTGACCAAAGAATTTTAACTAGATTTACAAGCGGTTTAAGTGTCTCAATTACAAAGCCAGACACTGAAACTTGTGTTCAAATTTTAAAAACAAAAATTGTTGCTTCAGGTAGCGATTTATCAACCTACGACGACGATGTTTTGTTCTTTATGGCTGATAAATTTAAAGATTCAGTAAGAAGTTTAGAAGGAGCTTTAATTAGACTTAATTTCTACGCATCAATTAATAAAGCAGAGCACATTGATTTAAAGCTTTGCACAGAAGCTCTTCAATCAATGGTTGATGTAAGTGATGCAAACAGTAAAGTCACCGAACAAAA
>CALVRY010000062.1 GCA_944358755.1 uncultured Bacilli bacterium | reverse complement strand
TTTTTTAATGTAATATGAAAAAAGTATTGAACTCAAACGCACTAAAATTAATAGCTTGTTTTTCAATGGTTTTTGACCACATCGGAAAAGCAATATATTTATTTTTCCCAAACGATACTACCTATTATGTAAATTTTGCCTTTTCTATTATAGGCCGATTAGCTTTACCGATATTTATATTTTTGATTATTGAGGGTTTTACACATACTAAAAATATCAAAAATTATTTCTTTAGACTTGGAATAATGGCGATTATCGTTGGAATTTTTGAAATTATATTTGCTTCAATACCTTCGCTGTCATTAACGGACTTTATCTATCAAGCCGGTAATATTTTTATAGACTTAATTTTGGTCCTATTAGCTCTCTATCTTTTTAATAATAAAGATTTAAAAATTAAAGTTCTTTCAATTTTACCAATTATTTATTTTATAATCGCAATTTTGTTTCAAAATGACACAATTTATATCAGAAATGATATTGGAAAGGCGTTTTTAAGCGCAATTTTACCTCAATATGCGCTTGTTTCACCAATAATTATCGTTTTATATATTCTCATTAAATTGATTTACAATTTTATCATTCACCAAAAATACGATGAAAAAGTTTTAAAAACTATTGATATCGATGCTTTTAATCGAGATTTAAGAATAAATTCTTATATTATTTCGATTGGTATATTATCTCTTTTGATGTACCTGTTGACATACTTTGTAACCGATCAAGCCATTTTAAACACAGATTGTGTCGTGAATACATATTTTTTAATATCAATTATCTTTATTTATTTTTATAATGGAAAACTTGGTAAAACAAATATTTATATTAAAAGTGCATATTATTTGTTCTATCCAGTACATTTAGGTATTATCTTCTTAATAACTTATCTAATAAGTTTATTATAATTTAAAGGAGGACGAAAATGTTAATTCACTTAGAAAAAGGACAAGATTTTAAAAGCTTAACACAAAATGGTGTTACACTCGTTGATTTCTTTGCTACATGGTGTGGACCATGCAGAATGTTATCACCAGAACTTGAAAAATTAGCTGAAAAAAGAACAGATATCAATGTTATTAAAGTTGATGTTGATGAATTTGGAGAGCTCGCAGCTTTATATAATGTAAGAGTTGTTCCAACATTAGTTTTATTAAAAGATGGCGCTAATATTTCAGTCTCTTCTGGATTCAAGCCATTAGCAAGTTTAGAAAAATTCGTTGATACAGCTTTCTAATTTTTACTAAATCTAACAAAAAATCCTGCAAAACGTCAGGATTTTTTATTTTTATTCATTATTTCAAATATAATAATTATCGCAAAAATCAAAAGTTCTGTACCGATTGCAAAAACAAGCCACACTATCGTTTTTTCAATTGGATTCACTAGTGAAATGATCAAAATGTTAATTAATAAAGATATTAAAACTAAAATAACAAACGCGACTTTTCTCATTTAATTTACCACCATTATAAATTATTCTTCATTTAAATTATTTTTTGCATTTTCAAGCATCATTTTTATACGATTTAACTGGTTAACTTCGCTTGCACCACTATCATAATCTATTGCAATAATGTTAGCTTTTGGATAACGATTGTGTAGTTCTTTAATGACCCCTTTACCAACAATGTGATTTGGCAAACAGCCAAAAGGTTGAGTGCAAATAATGTTTGTTACTCCGCTTTCAATTAAATCCACCATTTCTCCAGTAAGTAACCAACCTTCTCCGGTTTGATTGCCTAAAGAAACGATTCCATTAACATTTTTTGCAGTATGTTCGATGTAATTAGGTGAAGTGAAATTTTTACTTTGATCGAGATAAAATCTCATTTTAGATCTAAATTTCTCAGCAATTTGAATCATTGAATGTGTAAATTTCGCAAAAGCTTTGCTCTTTCCTAAATGTTCAGCTTTAAAATCGTTGTTTAAGAAACAATAAAGGAAGAAATCTAATAAATCAGGAATAACAGCTTCTGCGCCTTCTTTTTCTAATGTATCAGCTAAATAGTTATTAGCGTAGTCTGAAAATTTAACTAAAATTTCACCAACAATTCCAACTTTTGGTTTTTTAATATTGAGTCGTTCAATTTTATCAAATTCATTTACACAATCCTTGAGCATTTCATTAAATTCGCGAACATTCATCTTTTTAGATTTAAAAAATTCAAATCCTCTTTTCTCAAATTTTTCAAAAACTTTATCGGTTGTGCCTTGAACTTTTTCATAAGGTCTAGTGTGATGCAAAACTCTCATAAGTAAATCACCATACACTACTCCTTGAATTGCTTTATAAAGTAAAGGCAATGTAATTTTAAATCCTGGATTTTCTTCTAAACCAGCAAAACTTGCAGAAATAACTGGGATTTGCGACAAATTTGCCTTATTTAAGGCCCTTCTAATGAAGCCAATATAATTACTTGCACGACAACCCCCACCAGTTTGAGAAATAATTAAAGCTACTTTGTTTAAATCATATTTCCCACTTTGCAAGGCTTCCATCATTTGTCCAACAACAATCAAAGAAGGATAACACGCATCATTATTTACATATTTTAAACCAAGATCAATTGGTGTTTTTCCTTTAGGCTCAAGAACTTCAACATCAAAACCAAAAGTTTTCATAACCACTTCTAGTTGCTTAAAATGAATTTGCGACATATTAGGCACTAAAATTTTGTGGGTTTTCTTCATTTCTTTAGTAAAAATAACTTTTTTGATACTTGTTTTTGCTATTTTTACATAATTTTTCTCAATTTCTCTCGCTTTTAACGCAGCAATTAAAGACCTTATACGAATTCTTGCAGCGCCAAGATTTGAAATTTCATCAATTTTCAAAACAGTATATATATTGTTTGAACCAGTTAAAATTTCACTTACTTCATCCGTTGTAACAGCGTCAAGTCCACACCCAAAGGAATTTAATTGAACTAAATCAAGATCATTTCTGGTTCTTACAAATGCTGCAGCTTTATAAAGTCGAGAATGATACATCCATTGGTCGTTAACTCTTAAAGGTCTATCTAAAAGACATTCACCAAGTGAAGCAACTGCATCTTCTGTTAAAACAGCAAAACTATAGCTTTCTATCATCTCTGGAATTCCATGGTTTATTTCAGGGTCTATGTGATATGGTCTACCAGCAAGAACAATCCCTCTATGGTTTGTTTCTTCCATCCGCTTTAAGACTTCTCTTCCCTTTTCTTCGACTTCATTTTTGAATTTAATTAATTCAAAATATGCGAGTTTTGCAGCCTTTTTTGTTAAATTTCGTGGAATTTGATATTCTTTTTCGAAGATTTTTGCTAGTTCTTCAGAAGCAATTTTTTCGTTAGTTAAACTTAAAAATGGATGCAAAAATTTAACATCAAACTTCTTTAAGTTTTCAACATTGTTTTTGATATTTTCTGGGTAACTTGTAACAATAGGACAATTAAAATGATTATTTGCTGACTTAGTTTCATTTCTTTCATAAGGAATTGAAGGATAGAAAATTGTCTTAATTCCATTTTGAATCAGCCATTCTATATGGCCATGAACAAGTTTTGCAGGATAGCATTCTGATTCACTTGGAATTGATTCTATGCCCATTTCATAAATTGAGTGATAACTTTCTGGTGAAATAACTACTCTAAAACCAAGTTCCTTAAAGAACGTTGCCCGAAAAGGATAATTTTCATAAATATTTAAAACTCGAGGGATCCCAATTGTGCCTCTTGTTGCTTCATCAACACTAAGTGGTTCATAAGAAAATAATCTTTTGTATTTCCGTTTGTACATATTCGGAACATCTTCGTTTCTCTTTGTGTTGTTAACAAATCTTTCGCATCTATTTCCAGAAATAAAACTCTTTTTATTAGAGAAAGTATTGATGGTTAATATACAATTGTTGTTACAACCTTTACAATGCGAGAAATGTGTTTTGTAAGTTAAATTAATCGCATCTTCTAAACTCACCATAGTAGTTTGAAGTTTGTAATATTCATAATTTTCTTTTGCAACGAGTGCAGCACCAAAAGCACCCATGATACCACTAATATCAGGTCGAATAACTTCTTTATCAAGGATTTTTTCTAACGCTCTTAAAACAGCTTCATTATAAAAAGTTCCACCTTGAACTACTACATTTTTTCCAAGTTCATCTGGACTAGTAAGTTTAATAACTTTATAAAGCGCATTTTTAATAACTGAATATGCTAAACCACTTGAAATGTCACCAACACTAGCTCCTTCTTTTTGAGCTTGCTTGACATTACTATTCATAAAAACTGTGCATCGAGAGCCTAGATCAACTGGAGATTTTGCAAACAAAGCAAGCTCTGCAAATTCTTCTACAGATTTGTTCAAAGATTTAGCAAAAGTTTCAATGAAAGAACCGCAACCCGATGAACAAGCTTCATTTAACAAAACCGAATCTACACTTCCGTTTTTTATTTTGATGCATTTCATATCTTGGCCACCAATATCTAAAATGCAGTCAACTTTATTATTAAAGAATTTAGCAGCCTTATAATGGGTAATGGTTTCGACTTCACCATAATCTAAACTGAAAGCAGATTTAATAAGTTGTTCACCATAACCGGTTGAGCAAGATTGGATAATTTTTATTTCAGGATTTAAAACTTCTAATAATTTTTTAAATCCATTTTTAGTTGCTTCAATAGGTGAACCTTCATTAGATGTATAGAAACTAAATAAAAGATTTCCTTCTTCATCTATAAGAGCAATTTTTGTTGTTGTGCTTCCGGCATCAATTCCTAAAAATGCATTTCCTTTAAAGTTTTTGATATCTCTTTTTTTTACACAAGCTAAGGAATGTCTTCTTTTAAAATCTAAATATTCCTCGTTATTTTCAAATAATGGATCTAATTTTTTAATATCATTATCTAATTTTAGGGAATTATTTAACTTTTTTATAAATGCGTGAAAACTTTCGCATTTGTTTTCACACTCTTCTAAAGCAGCACCAATTGCTGGATATAAATGAGAATCTTCAGGCGCAAATACATTTTCTGGACCTAAATTCAACGTTTCAATGAAGGTATTTCTAAGCTCTGATAAAAAGTGTAATGGACCACCTAAAAATGCGACATTACCTTTAATTGGTTTTCCACAAGCAAGACCAGAAATTGTTTGGTTTACGACAGCTTTAAATATAGATTTCGCTAAATCATTTTTGCTTGCACCATCATTAATAAGAGGTTGAATATCTGTTTTAGCAAAAACTCCACATCTGGCAGCAATTGGATATATAACTTTATAATCTTTAGCAAGTTCATTTAATCCACTTGCATCAGTTTTTAAAAGAGAAGCCATTTGATCGATGAAAGAGCCAGTTCCACCTGCACAAATTCCATTCATTCTTTCATCAATTCCATGATCGAAATAGATAATTTTAGCGTCTTCTCCTCCAAGTTCAATTGCGACATTAGTTTTTGGACTTCTAAGTTTAATTACTCTTGCTTCAGCGACAACTTCTTGAACAAAAGGAATTTTTAAAGCTTTAGATAGACCTAAACCTCCTGATCCTGTAATGAAGACTTTACAACTAATATCACCAAGCTTTTCTTTAGCATCATTTAAAACCGCTTTTAAAGTATCAATAATAGAGGCAAAGTGTCTTCTATAATCTGAAAAGACAACTTCGTTGTCCTTGTTTAAAATTGCAACTTTAACAGTTGTACTTCCTATATCAATACCTAAAGAATAAGCTTTTTCCATAGCAATAATTATTATAATTAAAACTTAAAAATAAAACACATTTAAACTATTAAACATGAATTTGTTTCAAGTAAAAAGTTAATTAATTAAACATTTTTCAGAAAAAGAAAACTTTTTCTGAAAATTTGATTAATATCTTTGATAACGTTTCAAAGCATAATAAGAAACAAATACTTTCTTGTTGTCTTTTAAAGGTAAGGTTCGTTCTATTATCAAACTCTCGCTTTTTAACCCGCATTTTTCCATTACTTTTTTAGATGCTTCATTCCCTAACTCAAAGCAGGCTCTGATTTCTTTTAAATCTACGTCATTAAAAAGATAGTCAATAACTCCTTTAAACGCTTCACTCATTAAACCTTGATTATGATATGCACGATTTAAAACGTAACCTATTTCTACGCTTTCTCTTTCTAAATTGAGTCTTGCTACATCAATACTTCCAATTACCTTATTGTTTTTCTTATATACAATCGCCCATCTAAACGTCTTTTCGTCATATTTAGTAAAAACGTTTTTTAACAAACTTTCTGTTTCTTGAATGTTTTTATGAGGATTCCAAGTTAAAAATTTTGTGATTTCTTCATCGCTTGCATAATCAAAAACATCATTAACATCCTTCATTTCAAAAGGACGTAATAATATGCGATTAAGATCAATTTCTTTAGTTCCGATAAATTTCACAAATAAATTATAGTTTCTAAATGAATTTTTACAAGTTAAGATTCGATTCGATTTATCTTAGCATTAAAGATTTTAATATTTTTCATTCTTTCTAATCTCGAACCAAAATTTGAGAGGAAAAACATATCAACAGCCTCCCAAATAAATACCCAAGAAGCAATTTCAATTACGCCTTGAAAAATAAAATCCATTTTAAAATATTCAAGTAAACCATATGCTCCATAAACAATAATCCCAAAAAATAAAAGAATGATTGAAACAATATTATGTCTTTTTATTTCCTCATTACTTTTTACTATATTAATTGCATAATGACTTTTAAATAACTTTTCAATTTTATCTTTTTCTTCATCTTTCATTG
>CALVRY010000061.1 GCA_944358755.1 uncultured Bacilli bacterium | reverse complement strand
TATGAGGGTGGTCAAATACGCCGATACGACTGGTCAAATACGCCGAGATGAGTGGTCAGATTCGCCGAAATCTTCATCTACTTAAAATTTTTGGCATTTATGTCAGAAATTTTAAGTATAACTTCTAATATAGACATTGAAATTGAGTTTAAAAATGCAAATTACTTTAAATATTTGGTAAAAAAGCCAAAAATTTTTAGTGGGAGAACGTATGGAAATTAAGAGAGATAAATATTTACGTCAATTGATAATAAGAAAACATAATGATCTTATAAAAGTTATTACGGGCATTAGAAGATGCGGCAAATCCTATTTGTTGAATAATTTATTTTATGATCACATAATAAGTGAAGAGCTTGATGAGAAACACATTATTAAATTTGCTTTTGATTCTAGTGATGATTTAGCTCTTATTGGTGAAGATTCAATCGAACTTGAAAAAGAAAAAAGAAAAGTTGACCCTCAAAAATTTCTAAAATATATTTCATCAAAAATCAATGACGATAAGATGAATTATCTTTTACTTGATGAAGTACAACTTTTAGGCGCTTTTGAAACTGTTTTAAATGGTTTTTTAAGAAAAAGAAATTTAGATATTTATGTTACAGGTAGTAGTTCCAAGTTTCTATCGAAAGATATTATTACTGAATTTGGCGGACGAGGCGATGATATACATATGCTTCCATTATCTTTTTCGGAATTTTGTTCTAGTTATGAAGGTACTGTAGATGAAGCGCTAGATGAGTATTTTGTTTATGGCGGGCTTCCAGCTACGCTTACAATGAAAGATGAAGTGCAAAAAGGAAAATATTTAAAGGCTCAAATTAAAAATGTATATATTAAAGATATTATTAAACGTAATAATTTGAAAAACGAAAAAGCATTATAAGAATTATTCGATATTTTAGCTTCTGGAATATCTACACTTGTTAATCCAACAAAATTATCTAATGCTTTTTTGAGTATAAAAAAAGAAAATATAAGCAATCAAACAATTGAAAAATATATAGAATATTTTGAGGATGCATTCATTATTAAGATAGCAAAGCGATTCGATGTTAAAGGCAAAAAATACATTTCTACCCCATTTAAAATATATTTTGAGGATGTGGGGCTTAGAAATGCAGAACTTGATTTTAGACAAATTGAAGAAACTCATATTATGGAAAATGTCATTTTTAATGAACTTAGATACCGTGGATTTAATGTCGATGTAGGCGTTGTTGAACAAAGAAGTACAAAAAACGGAATAAGCGAAAGAAAATATTACGAAGTTGATTTTGTCGCAAATTTAGGTAGAAAAAAATATTACATTCAATCAGCTTACGATATTCGAAGTAAAGAGAAACTAGAACAAGAGACAAATTCATTTGATCGAATTGGTGATTCTTTTAAGAAGGTTATCGTTGTTAATAAAACTATGAAACCAAGAACAACTGAAAAAGGTTATTTAATTATTGGCTTAAAATAATTTTTACTTAATGAAGACAGCTTAGATTATTAATAAAATTTAAATTTTGTGGTTTACACACTAAAATTATTTAATAATCTAAGGTAAAAAAATCATTTATTTAATAAAAAGGACTGCAAAATTAAGATAGATTTTACAAATTTTGCTTTACGAAATAAGTGTTATGCTGGCGCTAATGGAAGTAAAATTTCCATTATTTATAATGATGAAATCTATATGCTTAAATTTCCTAAAAGAGATACTAAAAATAAAAATCATTATTATACGGATGGTTGTTTGTCAGAATATATTGCATCTCATATTTTTAATATGCTTGGATTAAAAGCTAAAGAAACAATCTTAGACACATATGAATATAACGATAAAGTTAGAACAGTAGCTGCGTGTAAGGATTTCACAAATGAACGTGAAATAGTTTCAGATTTTCTTTTGGTTAAAAATAGCATTATTAATTCTTCTTTAAACGGTTCCTCTACAGAACTAAAAGATATAATAGATACAATTAGAAAACAAAAATTTGTTGATTCAAAAGAATTAGAAGAACATTTTTTGGAACATGTTTGTAATAGATGCTTTTATTGGAAATCGGGATAGGCACAACGGCAACTGGCGATTTTTATATAATCTTGAAACTGATGAAATGAGAATCGCGCTAATATTTGATTGTGGTTCTTCTTTATATCCACAAATTGATGATGAGTTAATTAAAGAAGTGCTTAATTCAGAGAGCGAAATGGATTTTCGAGTTTTTGGCATTCCAACATCAGCAATTTTTGTCGATGGAAAACGTGGAAATTATTTTAAGATAATAAGCTCACTTGAATATCAAGGATGTAATGAAGCTCTTAAAAGAATTGTACCTAGAATTAATCTTGAAGAAATTAATTTTTTAATTGATGTGGTAGAAGCGCTTAGTGATTTAAAGAAAGAATTCTTGGAGAAAATACTAAAATTACGTAAAGAAATAATACTTGATTTTGCTTCACAAAAACTGAAAAAATAATTTTAACTGAGATTTGCAGGGTTTTTGGATGAACATAGTTATTTTAACCAATAATTTTTGTTAATTATCAGATTATTTCAAATGGTTTTTTCGCATCTAAGGAAACTAGAGTTCCGACACAAATTTAGAATTTGAGAGTAAAAAAATATAATTAATATGAAAATAAATTATAAACTTAATCCTATTAAAGAACGCAAACTAATTTTAAAAAATGTTGATAATAGTAATAATTTATGCTATTTTTTCTTTATCAAAAGGGAACCTCTTGATAGGGAGCCGCATATGGTCCCACCAAACCGCGAGAGACAGTCTCGCACCTAACCCTAGAAATAGGGTTTTCTTTTTAATAATATGGAAAATATATTAAGTGTATTTATTGATGAATCTGGTGACATTGGTTTTGATTATGGTGCTTCCAAGTACTATGTCGTATCTTTAGTTTTTCATAATCAAAATATTGATATCTCTAATCAGATTAATAGGTTTAGAAACGACCCTGTTTTTCATGTTGGCCCTCTAATTAGACGTGAAGATGAATTTAAAAATATTAGTTTTATGGAAAGGAAAAAATGCGTTAATAAAGTTTTGATTCTTTATTCAATTTTACCGATAATTCATAAAGAGTTTACTTACAAGAAAAAGGAGTTCAATGAAGATAGAACAAAAGTTCTATCTAAGTTAGCAAAAGATATTTATTCTTTCTTGATTCAACATTACGATTATTTTTCTTCTTTTGATTTGATAAAAGTCTATTATGACAAAGGCCAACAAATTGTTTATAAAGCTTTAGCGCAAGCATTTGGAATCTCTGGTTATCCAGTCGAATTTAAAAAAGATGTTAAACAGGTGGATTATAGATTAGCGCAAATCGCTGATTTTGTAACGTCAATAAGGCTTATGGAATTGAAACTAAATGACGGTACATTATCAAAATCAGAAGAAATATTTTTCAAAAATAAAAGTGTATTTAAAAAAACGTATTTACGTTCAATAATTAAGAAAGAATTTAAATAGTCAATTTAATTTTTCTTGCAATGAGTGTTTTAACACACGGAAGTCTATCGTTTTACTATCCTCATTATATGAATTTATATGGTATTTGCCATACTTAGTTTTTAATATTCCTAGTTAAAAATTAGGATAACGATATTTTTAGTAATATTTCCTAATATTATTTTTGATTGTGTTTTTCTTGTAAAAAATTAGGCGATATGTATTCTATTGATACTATCAAATAGAAAGGAGCACAATTATGCACTTAAGAAAATCTTTTTTGTTTTTATCTTTATCTGCATTCGCTTTGATTACTTCTTGTGGAAATAATGAACCAGAAGTACCTGATAAGCCTGGCCCTGGCCCTGGCCCGGTAGAACCTGAACCAGATAAACCAGAATTACCTACTTTTAAGGAAAGTGATTATGCAAGTGGCGTTTTAGGAAAATTTTATGCACCACACGGCAATCTAACAATTTCTGCTGATTCATTACTTTTAGATGGAGATACTGAACTAAAGTTATATCCAACTAAAATTGAAGATGTAACAAATGGCGATTCAACTAGAAAAGCAGTTTATTATGATGCTACGCATAATGATGGCGATTATCGACTTTACTTTTCGTTTGAAGAAAAGATGGAACTTATTTTAGAAGAAAAAGTAAATAATGAATATGTTTTACTAGACTCTTTCATGCCAGATATCACCCCATTTGTTGGCACATATACTGGTTATGGTGATTCGTCAATGTATAGCGTTGCCCTCGCAATTACTGATGAATATAGTGGAGATTTAGACACTTTTACGATAAATCAAGGACTTTTTGCATCTGGAACACCAACATATAATAATGATTATTATTTCGCTAAAACCTATTATTCATTGCTCAATAATAAGATGACTTTGATGATTGATATTTGGGATTATGAAGATGATTACTTATATTATTCTTGTTATTTAGAACTAAACGATCAAGTCGCTGGATTGTTCGATGTAACAATGGAACAAGTAGTTTACATTAGCGATGTAACTTTTGTATATGGTGATTACTTTGTCGATAAAGACACATATTTGAAATTTAACTATACTTCTTTATACGATGAAGAAACTTATATGGAAACATTAAATCCTGAAATTTCAATTGGTGAGGAAAAATTCACTTTTGGACTTCATTATGATAATGGTTCTTATTATCACTTAAAGAACGATGTTCGTGAAATCTTTATTCAAGCAACACCATATGGAATTAAATGGATTGAAAATAATGAAACTAAATATTATCCATTTAATTCAACTATGCAATTTAATGGTGCATATGAAAATAGTGATGGATTGAGATTTGATTTTGCTTACGATTCAATGGACTACGCAAATGGTTCACTCTTATTAAATGGCGCAGAACATGAATTTGAAAAAATAATTCAAGGTGAAAAACTTGGACTTAAAACAAACTTAAATGGTGTTGATTACGTTTTTACTGAATTTCAAGTTGGAAGGGCAATTGAAGTAACAGTTAATGGCCAAACATCATTTTTGTTAAATTATGATTTATTTAAAACTTATTATGATCACACCTTTGAAAGTATTGTTAATGGCGTTGTTGATACATTAATAATTAATGATAAATTTAATGTCACATATAAAAATAAAGATTATAAAGGCGCATTAACTTATAATCCTGCTCTAGAATATCCTTATGTTACTTTTGATGTTGATGGTTCACAATTTGTATTTAGTGTACTTGATGAAACTGCAAAAGCTTATACTTTAACTCGTGGCACGGGAACAGTTAATTACTTTAACGATGAACTTGTTAATACTCTTGAAAAAGTATATACATCAGGAAAAGGCCAAGTTTCATTTAAAGATGGCGTAATGACTTATAAAGGCGAAAATAAACCTTTAACTATCGAACCATCATATGATGATTATAGTTTTAGCTATGAGGTTCATATTACTTTTAAAGATGGCGAAACTAATAAATATTTCAATTACGAAACATTTGATCAATTGACGGAATATGTTGTAGGAGTAAAAGATCCAATTGAAACATATATTGATCAAGAAATTTATGATTCTCTTGTTGGAAGATACGTCTTTACTGGCACATATGGGGATGAAGCTTTTGAGTTGACTAAGGATGGCAAATTTTACGCTGATGTATTAAACGAAACAGGAGATGGTTTAATTTATCGAGAGGAAAAAGAATATCATGTTCAAGTTGCCCCTCTTGCAAATGGCACTCTTGCTCCAGCTATTTCTTTCTTACATCAAAATGTTTGGGTTTATCTTTATAAAGAGGGTAACTCAATGCTTGTTTTTGAAACAAGATATGTTGAAGAAAGATTACACGCAGTTAATGGAATTTACCACAATGAAGATTTAAGCCAAGTTGTATTTATTAACCGTGATAAAGTCTATGTAAATGGTGAAGAAGTGACCGTCAATTCGATTAGTGGAAGTTTAGCAGCAAATGGAACAATCACTATTAATGTTACGTTAAATAACGTTAAAACTGATTTAGTTTTCACTCTTAATGAAAATAAAGAACCAGTTGATTTAACTTTTGGTGCAAATGAACTTAAAGAAGCTGGCTTAGATCTTGCCTCATTTAAAGGCACATATGAAGATACAGAAGGCAATGTCTATACTTTCAAAGATTTTGTTGGAATAGGTGGAGCAAATGATGGTTATCAACTTGAAGTTAAACAAAAAGGAAGCACTCTACCAGGTATGACTTATACAGAATATGTCGTTGTTAATAGAAATGGCAAGTTGGCTCTTAAATTTAGCGCATTAACAGAAAATTATTATTTAATTTATGATAATGGAACAATTAAAGTTGAAAGAGAAGCAGGAGGTTTAGTGCCTCCTCCACCTCCACTTTTATAAGTGCTAGTTTAATTACTCAGATATCTTAATTTATGGCTTGTCTATCGTACATATTTGATTTAAAGTTTCATTGAGGATGATTAGTGAATATGGAGATTAGATACATTGATAAAAAGCATTCAAATGATATTAATATACCAAATGAACCATTTCCTATTAGAGGAAGAATGAAAGTCAGTTATGATGGTGATAAGTGGAATCACGAAGAAGAATTATTTCCATTAGATGAAGTCAAAGAAATGAAATTTCCTGATGAAAATTATGATTTTGAAAAAATGCAAAATTATGTTTTTATTGGAGCTTATGAAAATGATAAATGTGTTGGACTAGCGATTTTAACTGATACTTTTAATTCTTGTCTTTATCTTTATGACCTTAAAGTTAATAAAGATATGCGCCATCAAGGAATTGGTAAAAAATTAATTAAAGCTAGTTATGAACATGCTATAAAAAACGGATATTCAGGATTATATACAACAGGCCAAGACAATAATCTAAATGCGTGTTTATTTTACTTATCTTGTGGGTTTGAAATAGG